>NZ_JBEXYK010000011.1:0-195203 GCF_040630865.1 Nonomuraea sp. NPDC005730 | reverse complement strand
GAACATCTGCACCGCGATCAGCGCCGACAGCAGCGCCACGGGCACCAGTTCGGCGCCGGACCCCGGCCGGGTCAGCCGTAGAGGCGTTCGAGGACCTCGGCCACGCCGTCGTCGTCGTTGGAGGACGTACGGTGCCCGGCCGCGGCCAGCACCAGCGGGTGCGCGTTGGCCATCGCGTAACCGGCCCCCGCGAAGGCCAGCACGGCCAGGTCGTTGGGCATGTCGCCGAACGCCACCACCTCGGCGGGCTCGACCCCGCGCGCCAGGCACAGCTCGGCCAGCATGCCCGCCTTGGTCACGCCCAGGGCGCTGACCTCCAGAAGCCCCGGCACCCCGGAGTGGGTGACCTCGGCCAGCTCCCCCACGGCCGCCGCCGCGACGGTCGACATCTCGTCGACGGTGTGCGCGGGCGAGAGCACCAGCAGCTTGACGATCGGCTCGCCGGCCTCGCACGCCGAGACCACCTCCCGGTAGTGCCGCACGTCGTGCGCGACCCGCCTGGTGTAGCCGGACTCGGTGAGCACGCCCGTGCCGGTCTCGACGGCGAAGGCCGCCCCCGGCAGGGCCGCGGCCAGGCTGTCGGCGACCTTCCTGGCGGCCTGCGGCTCGATCGTGCGGCTGGCCACGATCTCCGCGGCGGCCAGGTCGTACAGCAGGGCGCCGTTGCTGCAGATCGCCAGGCCGGTCAGGCCCGCCTGGCCGGCGATGGCGTGGATGGAGCGCGGCGGGCGGGCGGTGACGAAGACGATCTCCGCTCCGGCGGAGCGGGCCAGGCCCAGGGCCCGCCGGGTGCGCGGGGAGACGACGCCGGCGGAGGTCAGGAGGGTGCCGTCGAGATCGGTGGCCACGATGCGGGGCGGGGGGGCTGAGGTCACGCCCCCTACCGTAGGTCCTGGCCGGGAGGGGCTCAGGAGTAGGGTGCCCTCGTGTCCTCCATCTCGGGGCGTTTCGCCCGGTCCGGGCCGCGTCCGGACGACCGGGTCGCCTCCGTCTTCCGGTTCGCGTCGGAGCTGGTCGCCTGGGTCGCGGCGCCGTGGGCGCTGCTTCCCGGGTCGGTGTGGCAGGCCGTGTTGTCGGTCGTGGTGCTGATCGGGCTGCCGACGGTGTTCGCCACGCCCGGCGACAAGCGGGGCGTGCCGGTCGCCGTGCCCGGGTTCGTGACCGTCGGGCTGGTCGCCCTCCAGCTCGTGGTGGCGGTGGCGGCGGCGTGGGTGGCCTGGCACGCGGTCGTGGCGGCGGTGGTCACGGTGCTGGCGGTGGTCACCGTGGTGCTGGAACTGCCGCGCTGGCGCTGGCTGCTGACGGGCTGAGCGGCCGCGCGTCCGGAGCTCTCAGAGGCGCATCTCGGCGGGCAGGCGGGTGGCGGCGTTGAGGAGCTCCAGGCCGAGCAGGTCGCCCGAGGCGCCGTAGTCGAGGACGACGCCCTCCGAGACGGTCTGCCGTACCGCCTCACCTGGCACTATTTCATGCTTCATCGCGATATAGGCGATGTCTTGTTCCTTGTCCCAGCTGACGTACACGGTCCGGGTGAGCTGGCGGTCCGGCGGGGCGTCGTCCGGCTGGAGCAGGCCCTCCTTGGCCTCGTGCGAGCCGGCCAGCGCCGCCCGTACCATGGCCAGCGCCACCTCGACCGCCTCCAGCGAGTCGCGCCCGGTCGCCCGGCGCTCGTGCTCCCACCCGGCCAGCCCGTCGACCCGGTACGGGCACGACCACTCCCCCGCCTCCTCGTACGGCATGCCGACGGCGACGGTCACCTCGCGCGGCGGCACGGTCTCCAGCACCAGCACCCGCTGGGCGATCTCGTACATGCCGCATGATCTACCCAGGCGCCCGCTTCCGGAAGACCCGCGCCGCGAGCCATATCATCAGGGGCCGATGCGTTCCGGGTTCCGGCGGCGGCGGGTTAGTGTGCGTTAGGGTCGCAAGGGGGCCTAGATGAACGAGTCGTTCGGCACACGCCTGCGTGCCAGGCTGGACAAATTCGGCCCGCTCTGTGTGGGCATCGATCCGAGCCCGGCGTTGCTCGACGCCTGGGGCCTCGACGACTCACCGGGCGGCCTCGAGCGCTTCAGCCGCACGGTGGCCGACACGATCAGCGACGTGGCCGCCGTGGTCAAGCCGCAGTCGGCCTTCTTCGAGCGCTGGGGCAGCCGTGGCATCGCCGTCCTGGAACGCACCATCGCCGACCTGCGCGAGGCCGGCACGCTGGTGCTGCTCGACGCCAAGCGCGGCGACGTCGACACCACGATGGCCGCCTACGCCGAGGCCTACCTCGACCGGGGCAGCCCGCTGGCCGCCGACGCGGTGACGCTCAGCCCCTACCTGGGGTTCGGCTCGCTGGAGGTGGCGATCACCTCGGCGGTGGCCAACGACGCCGGCGTCTTCGTGCTGGCCCGTACCTCCAACCCGGCGGCGGCCGGGCTGCAGCAGCGGGTGGCCGACCTGGTGATCGCCGGGGCCGCCGCGGCCAACGCGGGCCACGAGCCGTTCGGGCCGGTGGGAGTGGTCATGGGGGCCACGCTGCCCGCGCTCGACCACTCCCTGGCCGACCTCAACGGCCCGATCCTGGCGCCGGGGCTCGGCGCGCAGGGCGCCTCACCCGCCGACGTGGCCCGGCTGTTCGCCCCGGTACGCGGCTCCGTCGTGCCGTCGGTCTCCCGGGCCGTGCTGGCCGACCCGCGACAGCTGCGGTCGAGGACCCTGCGGTACCGGGACGAGTGCGTCACGTACCTGACGTACTGAGCCGGTTGACGGCGGCCAGCACCGCCCGTACCGACGCGGTGAGCACGGAGGTGTCCTGACCGGCGCCCCAGCCGATCACGCCGCCGACCGCTCCACCGACCCGGGCCTCCACGTACGCGACGGCGCTGCTGCCCGTCCCCGGGTCCACGGCGTGCTCGGCGTAGTGCAGGACGTCGACCTCGACGCCGTCCCCGGCCAGCGCGGCGGTCAGCGCGGACAGCGGCCCGTTGCCGGTGCCGCGCAGCGCCCGCCCCGAGTCCAGGACGCCCTCGAACTCGTGCGTCCCCGGCGCGGTCTCGGCCGTGCGCCAGGAGGCGAACCCGGCGCGCTCGCCGGGCGCGATGTAGGTGGCGTGGAAGAGCGCCCACAACTCGTCGGCGGTGATCTCCTCGCCGCTGTCGTCGGTGGCCCGCTGCACCGCCGCGGAGAAGTCGATCTGCAGGCGGCGCGGCAGGTCGAGGCCGTGGCGGGCGCCCAGCAGGTACGCGATGCCGCCCTTGCCCGACTGGCTGTTGACCCGGATGACCGCCTGGTAGCCGCGCCCCACGTCGGCCGGGTCGATGGGCAGGTACGGCACCTCCCACGGCGCCCGCTCCGGCGGCACGCCCAGCTCGGCGGCCCGCGCGGCGTGGTGGGCCAGGCCCTTGCCGATGGCGTCCTGGTGGGTGCCGGAGAAGGCGGTGTAGACCAGGTCGCCGGCGTAGGGGTGGCGGTCGTGCACGGGCAGGCGGTTGCAGTGCTCGACGACGCGCCGGATCTCGTCGATGCCGGAGAAGTCGATCATCGGGTCGACGCCCTGGGAGTGCAGGTTGAGCGCGAGGGTCACCAGGTCGACGTTGCCGGTGCGCTCGCCGTTGCCGAACAGGCAGCCCTCCACCCGCTGCGCCCCGGCGAGCACGGCCAGCTCGGCGCAGGCCACGCCGGTGCCGCGGTCGTTGTGCGGGTGCACCGACAGGATCACCGAGTCGCGGCGGTCGAGGTGGCGGTGCATGTACTCGATCTGGTCGGCGTACACGTTGGGGGTGGAGATCTCGACGGTCGCCGGCAGGTTGTGGATCACCGGGCGGTCCGGGGAGGCGTCCCAGAGGGCGGTCAGGTCGTTGCAGACCTCCAGCACGTAGTCGGGCTCGGTGAGGTTGAACACCTCGGGCGAGAACTCGAAGCGCACCGGGAGCCCGTCGGCCAGCCGGGCGACCTGGCCGGCCGCGTCCAGGATGAGCTTGCGCAGGGTGTCGCGGTCGTGGCCGAGCACCACGTTCCGCCAGGTGGGCGCGGTCGCGGTGTAGAGGTGCACGACCACGTCGGGCAGGCCGCGGATCGACTCGAAGGTGCGCTCGATCAGGTCCTGCCGGGCGGCGGTGAAGGCCACCACGGTCACGTCCTCGGGCACCGCGCCGGGCTCGGCCAGCTCCCTGAGGAAGTCGAAGTCGAGCCTGCTGGCCGACGGGTAGCCGACCTCGATCTCCTTGAAGCCCATCCGCACCTGGAGGTCGAACAGGCGGCGCTTGCGCGCCGGGTCCATCGGCTCGGCCAGCGCCTGGTTGCCGTCGCGCAGGTCGACCGGCACCCAGAGAGGGGCGGCGGTGATGCGGCGCGAGGGCCAGGCGCGCTCGCCGGTCAGGGGCACCTCGACCCGCTCGTGGGCGGGCCGGTAGCGGTGTGAGGGCATCGCGCTGGGGCGCTGCCGGTTCCATGCGTACACGTCTTCGTTCCTTCTTCGGCGGTCGGACGACCGGCAGCACCTCGCACGCCGCGGCGGGGTGCCGGTCCGGTCAGGCCCCGCCGCGGCGGCCGAGAAGAAGGAGACCGTACGACGACATGGCGGCTACACTAACCACAACACAGGTCCTCAGACAACCTGAGAGGTACGCATGCCGCTCGGCGCCCTCCGTCGCAGCCCCCTGGTCGACCAGGCCGTCCAGCACCTGCGCGAGCAGATCACCGAGGGCCACTGGCCGGTCGGCACCCGCCTGCCCGGCGAGAACGCGCTGGCCAAGACGCTCGGGGTGGGCCGGTCCACGGTCCGCGAGGCGCTGCGGGCGCTGGCCGGGGCGGGGCTGGTGCGGGCGCGTCAGGGCTCGGGCGTGTTCGTCATCGCCGCGGAGCCGGCCGAGGACTGGCCCACGCGGCTGCGCCGGGCCGCGATCACCGACGTGTACGAGGTCCGCATGGTGGTCGAGACCCAGGCGGCCAGGCTGGCGGCGGCCCGGCGTACCGACGAGGACGTGGCGGCGATGGAGGCGGCGCTCCAGGCCCGCGAGCGGGCGGCGGGCGAGGACGACGCGGCGTTCGTCGACGCCGACATCGCGCTGCACGCGGCGGTCGTGGCGGCGGCGGGCAACCCGGTGCTCACGGACCTGTTCGCCGAGTTCGCGCCGGCGTTGCGGGAGGGGCTGATCGACATGGTGGAGCTGCTGGAGCTGCGCGGGCACGACCGCAACCCGGGGCACGACGCGCACGCCGCGCTGGTGGCGGCGGTCCGCGACGGCGACGCGGCGGCGGCCGGCGACCTGCTGCAGGCCGAGCTGGAGCAGACCCTCGCCCGGCTGCACACGAAATCCGGCGCCTGGTGACCGCCGGGAGCCGGTCGCGGCGGGTGGGTCAGGCGGGTGGGTCAGGCGGTGGGGCCGGCGTCGGGGCGGATGACGTCCTCGCCTTCGTCGTCCTCCTCGGGCGGCTCCTCCGGGGTGGGCTCCTCCTGCTCGTCGGGCGGGTCCGCGGACAGCGGGCGGCGGGTCCTGGGCGATCCTGAGGCGGACCGCTCGGCGACCACGTCGCTCTCCCCGTCCACGCCTCCCACCGCCGCGGGCAGGTCGTCGGGCTTCTGGCTCATGGCCCCCACCTGCCCGAGACGGCGTCCCCTGACGCCCGGCCGGACGTCAAGGGACGGGCTAGGACAGCTCCCGCAGCGCGCCTTCGATCTCGGCCCTGACCGGCATCGACGTGCTGGCGCCCGCCCGCTGCACCGACAACGCCGCCGCCACCGAGGCGAAGCGCAGCGCCTCGGCCGGCGCCAGCCCTTCGGCCCGCGCGACCGCCAGCGCGCCGACGAACGTGTCACCGGCGGCCGTGGTGTCCACGGCCTTCACCTCGATCGCGGGCACCCGCAGCCGCTCCCCCGAGCGCGAGCCGTAGAGCGCGCCCCGCGAGCCCAGCGTGATGACGGCCTCCTCGACGCGTTCGAGCAGCGCGTCGAGGGCGGCGTCGGGGTCGGCCTGGCCGGTGATGTCGGCGGCCTCGTGCTCGTTCGGGACGATCATGGTGACCGCGTCGAGCAGCTCGTCGGGCAGCGGCTGCGCGGGCGCCGGGGTCAGGACGGCGGGCACCCCGGAGACCCGGGCCGCCTCCGCGGCGGCCACGACCGCCTCCATGGGCAGTTCGAGCTGGAGCAGCAGGGCCCGCGACCCGGCGATCGTGGCCAGGTCGCCGCCGGACGGCCCGGTCACGGTGCCGTTCGCGCCGGGCACGACGATGATTGAGTTGCCGCCGGCGTCGTCGACCACGATGTGCGCGATGCCGCTGGGGCCGGGCACCTGGCGCAGGCCGCGGACGTCCACGCCGGCCTCGGCCAGGGTGGAGCGCATCTCGGCCCCGAAGGCGTCGTCGCCGACCGCGCCGAGGAAGGCCACCTGCGCGCCGGCGCGGGCCGCGGCGATGGCCTGGTTGGCGCCCTTGCCGCCGGGCACGGTCCGGAACCGGTGACCGGTGACCGTCTCGCCCCGTTTGGGGGCTTGGGAGACGTACGCGACGAGGTCCATGTTGGCGCTGCCGAAAACCGAGATCATGAGGCCATCATCTCCTGAGTACGTCGCGCCAGTTCGCCGAGCCCCACCCCGTCGAAGCCGGTCAGGCTGCTGGCCAGGCTGTCGCGCATGAGCCAGCGGTCCGGTACGCCGCCGTTCAGCGCACCCGCCACGGACCCCGCCGTGGCCCCGGCCGAGTCGGTGTCCCAGCCGCCGGCGACCGCGCCCGAGATCGTGGCGGTGAAGTCGCCCGCGCCGTGGATCAGCGTGGCGGCGACCAGCGCGGCGTTGTTGATCGTGTGCACCCAGTGCAGCGTGCCATGCCGCTGGTGCAGCAGGTCGATGACACGCTCGAAGTCCGGCTCGCGGGCGGCGTCGGCGACCGCCAGGCCGACCGCCTCGTGCAGGCGGGAGCCGCGCGGCACGACCGACAGGCCCGCCTCGACGGCCTCCCGCGCCGAGCCGGCGACCAGGGAGGCGGCGCACATGGCCGCGACGAACATCGCGCCGTAGATCCCGTTGGCCGTGTGGGTCAGCCGGGCGTCGCGCCAGGCCAGCTCGGCGGCCGTGGCGGGGTCGCCGGGGTTGGCCCAGCCGTAGACGTCCGTCCTGATGAAGGCGCCGATCCACTCGCGGAACGGGTTGCGGCGGGTGGCCGTCTCCGGCGGCTCGAAGCCGTCGAGCAGGTTGCGGTAGGCGACCCGCTCGGCGGTGAACGTGCGGCCGGCCGGCAGCTCGTCCAGCCACAGCCTGGCGACGTCCTCGGTGGTGAAGCCGCGGCCGTGGCGCTCCAGGACGGACAGCGCCAGCAGCGGGTAGTTGAGGTCGTCGTCCTCGGGGATGCCGTCGACGTTCTCGGCCAGGGAGTTGACCGCGCTGCGCCGGTTCCACGGCCACCTGCGCGCGATCTCCTCCGGCAGGCCCTCGGCGGTGAACCAGCCGGTGACGGGCCAGTTGCCGGTGGCCTCGGCGATCTGCCTGATGCCCTCGCGCGGGATCTTCTCCACCGGCTTGCCCAGCACGCATCCGGCCGCCCGTCCCTGCCAGGCGCCCAGCAGCCGCGCCGGGTCCGCCTTCGCCGCGGTCCCGGCCGACGGCCAGTCGGGGCAGGCGGCGACGATGGCGTCCAGGTCGGAGGGCTCGGCCAGCGGCGAGGGGATCGCGGCCAGCTCGTCCAGCAGGCTCTCGGCCAGGGGACGCAGCCGGGCCGCGGCGGCCTCGGAGGCGCCGGCGCGCGGCGGCGCGTCGTGGCCGCCCGCCGCGTGCCACCGCCCGGCCAGCTCGCGCACCTGCGGCAGGTCGCCCCTGCCGTCCTCGCCGGCCTGGCGCAGCTCGTGGCCGACCAGGTCCTCCGGCTGGACCCAGGTGAGCCTGATCATCGAGCGTCCAGCTCGGCGAAGGCGGCCTCGTGGGCGCGCCGCCGCGCCAGGTCGTCGGCGTGCACCCGGCGCGCCACCTCGGCGATGGCCAGGCCGGGCGCCACCAGGTCGGTACGGCTGGCCGCCCCGACCTGCTCCACCCACTGCGCGGGCACCGCGGACAGCCCCCCGAGGGCGCCCGCGATCGCTCCGCCCATGGAGGCGATCGAGTCGGCGTCGCGGCCGTAGTTCACGCCGCCGAGCACGGTGTCGCGGAAGTCGCCCTTGGCCGCGACCAGGAATCCCAGCGCCAGCGGCAGCTCCTCGATACTGTGCACCCGGCTCGGCCGGCGCGCGCCGAGCCCCTGGTCGCGGTAGGTGTCGGCGACCGTGTCGAAGGGCCGTACGGCGGCGCGCAGCACCTCGAAGGAGCCGTCCCAGTGGCCGACGCCGGCCGCGGCCTCGCAGACCGCCTCGATGGCGGCGCGGGTGCCGTCCTTGGCCAGGCGCAGGCAGGCGGCGACCACGGAGTCGACCGTGGCGCCCGGCCGCATGGCCTCGGCGACGGCGGCGGCCATCACGCCGGCGGCCTCGCGTCCGTAGCTGGACTGGTGGGCCCCGGCCAGGTCGACGGCCTCGGCGTAGGCGGCGTCGGGGTCGGCGGCGTTGACGATGCCGACGGGCGCGACGTACATGGCCGCGCCGCAGTTGACGATGTTGCCGACGCCGGCCTCGCGCGGGTCGACGTGCCCGTAGTGCAGGCGGGCCACGATCCACTTCTCGGCCAGGAAGATCCGCTGCAGCGGCAGCGCCTCGGCCTCCAGCTCGGGGATCCACCGCCGCTCGCCCATCAGCTCCGGGACGAGGTGGTCGGCCATGGCGTACGCCCCCAGGTGCCCGCCGGCCTTCTCGTACACGCGGATCAGGGCGTGCGTCATCAGGGTGTCGTCGGTGATGTGCCCGTCGCCCTTGTGGTACGGCGCGATCGGCCGGGCGTTGCGCCAGTCCTCGTTGTACGGCGGCACGATGCCCTCGACCCGGCCCCCGTACCGCTCCACGATCTGTTCGGGAGTCCAGCCCTCGGTGGCGCCGCCCAGCGCGTCACCGACCGCCGCCCCCGCCACGCAGCCAGTGGCCCTGTCCTCAAGCGGCGTCATGCGATTCCCTTCGTCAGTTCGATCAGATCCTTGCCCGCCAGCTCCGGCAGGCAGCAGCCCGCCAGCGTGCGGGCCGGCGCGAGCCACCCCTCCGGGATCGCGCCGTACCCGCCGGCGGCCCCCGCCAGCGCGCCGGTCAGCGCCGGCGCCGAGTCGGCGAGCGCCGACAGGCAGGCGGCGGCCGGGACGGCGCGGGCCAGGTCGCCCCCCGCCGCCTCGGCCAGCGCCAGGGCGACGGGCACCGTCTGGGCGGCGCCCACGCCGTAGCTGTAGACGTGGTCGAGCAGCGCGGCGTCCAGCGCGGGCACCGCGCCGAACGGGTCGCCGGCCTCGCGCGCCGCGGCCAGCGCCACCCGGGCGTTGTGCCCGATGGCGGTGTCGGCGGGCAGGACGGCGAGCGCCGCCGCCACGGCCTGGCCCACCGAGCCCGAGGCGACCGCCGCGGCCACGGCGGCGGCCATGGCCTGGGCGCCGAGCAGGCCGTCGCCCGCGTTGGTGACCTGGGCGTCCTCGGTCGGGTCCCTCCCCAGCGCCCCGAACGCGACCGCCCGGACGGCGGCGGCGTCGTCGAAGTGGTGGGGGTTGTCGTGCCCGGAGGCCGGCGGCTCGACGCCCCTGGCCAGGTTGTCCAGCGCGGTGGCCACCGAGATGCGCGCCCGGACGCCGGTCAGCTCCCGGAACGCCGCGGCCCGCGGCCGGTCGATCGTCAGCAGCGTCCAGGCCAGCCATTCGGCGTCGTCGGACGGCCCGACGGCCAGCGGCGCGATCGGCTGGTTGAGCGCGAACGGCACCGGCAGCGTGGTGACCCGGTGCTCCTCGGCGAAGGCGTCCAGCTCGCGGTGCAGGCGCCGGCTCCAGGGCGCGTGCAGGGCGGCGCGGTGCCTGGCCGCGGGCCAGCCGACGGCGTCGCCCACGGCGAGCCCGATGAAGGCCCCCCTGATTCTGTCCCCCGACATGATGATCTACAGTCCTTCCGCCAGTTCGTCGGCGACGTCCAGCACGTGTCTTCCGGCCACGACGGGCAGGCATTTCCCGCTCACCGGGCCGATCCGGGCCGCCCATCGTCCGGGCACGCCCTGTTCTCCCTGGATGGCGCCGGCGACCGCGCCGGCGATGGCGCCGATCGTGTCGGCGTCCCTGCCCAGGCTGACCCCGAACGTCACCGTCGCCTCCACCTCGCCGCCGCCCGCCAGGACGGCGCCCAGCGCCAGCGCGACGGCCTCGGGCGCGAGGTCGGTCCAGGGGTAGTGCCGGACCACGACGGCCTCGTGCAGCGCCTCGACGAGGTCCGGCTCGGCCGGCGTGCCCTTGGCGGCCACGTCGCGCGCCCGGACGACGGCGCGGGCCGTCCAGGAGTCGGCGGGGATCACCGACAGCGCGGCCTCCACGGCCTCGGCGGGCGTGCCGCCCGCCATGGCGGCGGCCACCGCCCCGGCGACCGCGCGGCCGCCGAGTATGCCCTCGCCCGACCCGCTGACCAGCCCGTCCTGCTCGATGAGGCGGGCGGCCTCGGCCGGGTCGCCGGGGCAGAAGATCCCGTACGGCGCCGCCCGCATGGCCAGCCCGTCGGACCAGCCGTGCTGGTGGACACGCCCGGTCAGCGGCGGCTCCAGCCCCCGGCGGAGCGCTTCGATCGTGCCCAGCTCGGAGAAGCCGGCGCCGCGCATCGGCCCGGTCACCGACGGGATGATCTCCTGCCGGTACGCCCGCGCGACGTCGGCCGCGGTCAGGCCGTGCCCGTGCCGGACGAGCAGCGAGGCGGCGAAGATGGCGTACTCGGTGTCGTCGGTGCCGCCGCCCTCGATCTCGGTGAGCCGGCCCCACCGCCGCCGGATCTCCGACGGCGACAGGTTCTCGGCGGGGGCGCCGAGGGCGTCGCCGGCCGCCAGGCCGAGCAGACACCCCCGGGCCCTCAGGCGATGAGTCACTGCTGGTACCGCTCCAAGACCTGGTTGCCGTCCTCGACGAGCCGCTTGGCCGCGTCGTCGAGGGTGATCTTATTGGCGAAGTACTCCTGGAGGACCGGCGTGGCGACCTTGCTCTTCCACTCGTCGAAGCCGTTCACCTTCAGGAACGGGGCCACGACCAGGTTCTTGGCGGAGGCGGTGGCGACGTCCCAGCCGTTGTCCTGGGTGGTCATCGCCGGGTCGGCGGCGGCCGTCTGCGAGGTCGGCAGCAGCCAGTCGCCCTTGGCGAGCTTGGCCTGGTTGGCGCCGTTGAGGAAGAACGAGATGAACTTCATGGCCTCGTCCGGGTGCTTGCTGTCCTGGGCGATCGACAGCGTCTGCGAGACCGCGCCCTGCTGGGCGCTGGTGCCCTTCGGCGCGGGCAGCGTCACCCAGTCGAAGTCGTCCGGGGCCTGCTCGGCGACCTGCTGGCGCAGGTAGACGCCGGCCGGCAGCAGCGCGAACTTGCCCTTGTAGAAGGTGGGCAGCGGGTCGGCGGTGCCCTGGCCGAGCGCGGCCGGGTCGGCGGACTTGTCCTTGTAGAGCTGGTCGTGGATGCGCTGCAGCACCTCACGCTCCTCCGGCCCGACCTTGACCGTGGTCTTGCCCTCGGCGGTCTGGAAGAACGTGCCGCCGAAGTTGAGCGCCAGGTTGAGCGTCTTGTTGACCGGCGACTTCATCGGCCAGGCCACGCCGAACGTGCCGCCCTTGGTCATCTTCTTGGCGGCCTCGGAGAACTCGTCCCAGGTCCACGGGTTGTCCGCGGTGGGGACGCGCACCTTGGAGGCGTCCAGGAGCTTCTTGTTGGCGATGATGACCTGCGACTCCTGCAGGAACGGCACGCCGTAGATCCCCTGCTCGCCCTTGCCGCCGTTGAAGGTGACGGTGTCCCAGGCGGACTGCGGGATGTCGCCCTTGAGCTCGGCGGGCAGCTTGCTCGTCAGGTCGAGCAGGTAGCCGTCGGAGGCGAACCCGGCCAGCGCCGGCGAGTCGTTGTGGATCACGTCGGGCGCGGTGCCGCCGGCGAACTGGGTGACGAGCTGGTCGTTGACGTTGTCCCAGCTGCCCTGCACGTAGGTGACCTGGGTCTTGGGGTTGGCCTTGTTCCACTCGTCGACGATCTGCTTGTTGGCCGCGACGGACTCCTTCTGCCAGGCCAGGCTGAGGAAGTTGAGCTTCACCGGCTCGCCGGACGAGGCGGCCTCTCCACCGCCCCCTCCTCCGCTGCTGCCACACGCGGCGGCGAACGCGACGACGGCCGCCGCCGCCAATGCGGACTTGATTCGCATATGAGCCTCCTACTAGCCCTTCACGGCGCCGGCCATCAGGCCGGACTTCAGTCGCCGCTGAATGATTGCGAAGAAGATCAGGCTCGGGATCGTCGCCATGAGCGACGCCGCGGCCAGCGGGCCGAGCCTGGCCACCCCCTCGGGGCCGGTGAACCGCACCAGCGTGAGCGGGAGTGTCATCACGTCGGGGTCCTGGAGGATCACGAGCGCGAACAGGAACTCGTTCCACGACGAGATGAAAGAGAACAGCAGCGTGGCCACCACGCCGGGCGCGAGCAGCGGCGCCACCACGCTGGCGATCGAGCGCAGCCGGGTCGCGCCGTCGACGGCCGCGGCCTCCTCCAGCTCGCGCGGCACGGCCCGCACGTAGCCCTGGAGCATCCACAGCGCGAACGGCAGCGTGAACGTCACGTGCACGACGACGAGCCCCGGCAGGGTGTTCACCAGCTCCAGATCCCGCAGGATCATGAAGAGCGGGATGATGATCAGGATGAACGGGAAGACCTGGCTGACCAGCACCCACCCGATCGCGACCTTGTTGAGCAGGCTGCGGTAGCGGGCCATGGCGTACGAGGCCGGCAGCGAGATCAGCACGGTGATCACGCTGCTGAACAGCGCCACCACCAGGCTGCGGCCGGCCGCGCCGATCAGGTCCTGCTCGCCGAAGGCGTCGGAGAAGTTGGACAGGGTCGGCTCGCGCGGGATCCACGTCGGGTCGGCGAGCGCCATCTCCTGGGGCGTCTTCAGCGCCGTCGACAGCAGCCAGAACAGCGGGAACGCCAGGAAGACGATGTAGGCGACCAGCGCGAGGTACTGCGGGGCGCGTCTCATCGGGTCTCCCTCATCTGGCGCCACAGGTACAGGCCGAGCACCGTGAGCACGACGATCGCCATGGCCAGGCCGAGCATCGAGGCGTATCCGGCCATCCGGTAGCGGAACGCCTCCTCGTAGGCGAACAACATCGGCAGCCGGGTCTGGCCGCCGGGCCCGCCCTGGGTGAGCACGTAGACCAGGCCGAACTGGTTGATGTTCCAGACGAAGTCGAGCGAGGTGATCGACACGATCACCGGGCGCAGCTGCGGGAGCGTGATGCTCCAGAACCGCCGCCAGCGGCCGGCGCCGTCGACCTCGCCCGCCTCGTAGAGCTCCTTCGGGATGCCCTGGAGGCCGGCGAGCAGGACCACGGTGGTCTGCGGCATGCCGGTCCAGACGCCCACCACGATGATCGCGGGCAGCGCGAGCGAGAAGTCGGCCAGCCAGTTGACGTGCGTGCCGAGCAGGCTGTTCAGGATGCCCGCGTCGGGGTGGTAGACGAGCTTCCACATCAGGCCGATGACCACCGGCGGCATCGCCCACGGCACCACCGCGAGCACCCGGGCCAGGGTCCTGAAGCGCAGGTTCTGGTTGAGCAGCACCGCCAGGCCGAGCGCGGCCAGGAACTGCAGCACGGTCACCGAGACCGACCAGATCGCGCCGATCCGGAAGGAGGCCCAGAAGTCGTCGTCGGTGAGCAGCCGGCCGAAGTTCTCCAGGCCGACGAAGCTGGTCTCGTGGACGCGCGTGTTGCGGGCGTCGGTGAAGGCCAGGCCGATGCCGTACAGCAGCGGGCCGACGCTGAACAGCGCGACGGGCACCAGCGCGGGCAGCATGAGCAGCCACATCTCGCGGTTGCCGCGCGACTTGGGACGCCGCCGGGAAGGCGGGCGCCGGGGCGGTGCCGCCGTCGTCACGGTCGCGGTCACGTCCTGCCTCCCTCATGTCCGTAGGTCTCGCCCGCCGTCGAGGCCCGCACCACCAGGCGCGGCGGAACGGTGATCACGCGTGGCGCGGCGTCGTCGCCGTTCAGCCGGTCGAGCAGCAGCTCGGCGGCTGCCTTGCCGCGTTCGGCCGAGCCGAGCGAGACGCTCGACAACGACGGCCAGGACGCGGCGGCCAGGTCGGTGTCGTCCATGCCGACCACCGCCACGTCCTCGGGCACCCGGCGGCCCGCGGCGCGCAGCACGTCGAGGGCGCCGAGCGCGATCAGGTCGTTGGCGCACATCAGCGCGTCGACGTCGGGCGCCCGGTCCAGCAGCTCGGCCACCGCGCGGCCCCCTTGCGCGCGGTAGAAGTCGCCGATCTGGACCAGGTCGTCGTCGTAGGGCAGGCCGAGCTGCTGGAGCGCCTCGCGGTAGGCCGCGCCGCGCGAGGCGCCGGGCCAGGTGTCGGGCGGGCCGTTGACCAGCGCGATCCGCCGGCGTCCGAGCGCGTGCAGGTGGTCGACGGCGAGCTTGACGCCGGTGCGCGAGTCGGCCCGTACGTTGTCCACCGGCGTGCCCTCCGGCACCGTGCCGATGATGACGACGGGAGCCCTGGCCGCGGCCAGCATCTGCAGGTGGGCGTCGGTGACCCGGAGCGGGCTCATGATCAGCCCGTCCACGTAGCGCTCGCCCAGGCTGTGCAGCACGTCGATCTCGTCGGCCACGACGGCGTCGGTCGAGTGCAGGACGAGCCGGTAGCCGGCCGCCTTGAGCACCGGCTGGATCTGGCGCAGCATCGCCAGGTAGGCGGGGTTGCCGACGTCGGCCATGGCGAAGGCGACCTGGTGGGTGCGCCGGGACTTGAGCGACCTGGCCACGGCGTTGCGCACGTAGCCCAGCTCGTCGGCGGCGGCCATCACCTTGCGCACGGTCTCCTGCCTGGTCGGCAGGCCGTTGAGGACCCGCGAGACGGAGGCGATCGAGACACCGGCGCGCTCGGCGATCGTGGTGATCGTGGGTCCGTCGGCCAAGGCTGTCCTTCCGAGAAGGTAAACGTTTACGGGAAAGTGTCTGTAAACGTTTACCGTGTTTCGCACATGAAACCGGGCCCTAACTTCCGGGTCAAGTCACGATCCCATAACACCAGGTCAGCGGGCATATGGGCGAAAGAAGAGCGCCCGCTCCCCCGGGCTCGGGGAAACGGGCGCGCCAGGACACTTCAGAACGCTCCAGGCCGCGGACGGCCTCCGCGAGCCGCGGCCACACGAAGAGCCCGGCGGTTACGCGGAACGTTCGGCGGGGACGGGCACGGGCGGCGACTGCCGGGTGAGCAGGCGGATCCCCGGAGCGCCGCTGAGCGCGACGACGGCGGCCAGGACGGCCGGGATGATCAGGGCGACCGGCAGCGACCCGGTGGCCTCGGCCACGTACCCGAGGACCGCCGGGCCGAGCAGCAACCCGCTGTAGCCGAACGCCGTCACCATGGCCAGGGCGCGGCCCACCGGGCCGCCCGCCGCGCCGACCGCGCTGAACAGCACCGGCACGACCGTGGCCAGCCCCACGCCCGCCAGCGCCCAGCCGGTCCACGCGCACACCACGCGCAGCGGCCCGCCGAGCGCCGGGGCGGCGAGCACCAGGACGTACCCGAGGGTGGCGAAAGCGCCGGCGAGCTGGATCGTGCGCACCGAGCCGAGCCTGGCCCTGATCGGGTCGCCGAGCAGGCGGACGGTCGTCATCGCGACCGAGAAGATCGTGTAGGCCAGGGGCGCGTCGGCCGGGTCGGTGTGCAGCACCCACCGGGCGTGCAGGGCGGCCCAGTCGATGGCGGCGCCCTCGCTCAGGTGCCCGGCGAAGGCCGCCACCCCGAGCAGCGCGATCAGCGCCCACTTCAGCGTGCCGCCGCCCTCGCCGCCGGCCGCCTCCTCGCCGGCCTGCCGGGCGGCGTCGGGCAGGAGCACACGGCAGGCCAGCAGGTACAGGAACGGGACGACGACCGCCCCCGCCACCAGCAGCGCCTGCGGGTCGATCGACGCCCGCAGCGCGAGGGACGTCAGCACGCCCCCGGCCGCCCCGCCCAAGCTCCACGTGCCGTGGAAGGCCGAGATGATGGGCCGGCCGTAGACCCGCTCGACCTCGACGGAGTGGGCGTTGATGGCGACCTCGATCACCCCCAGCCCCATCCCGAACGCCAGCGCCAGCGCCATCAGCGACCCGTACGAGGGGGCCAGCGCGGGCCCGAGGAGCAACACGGCCGACAGCGGCCCGCCGATCCAGCACACCTGCCGGCTCGACCACCTGTCCACCAGCCGCCCGGCCACCAGCATCGACACGAGGGCGCCGCCGGAGATCAGCAACAGGACGGTGCCCAGCCTGGCGGCGCCGAGGCCGAGGCGGTCGTTCAACGAGGGCAGGCCGGCCGCCCACAGACCCATCACGAATCCGCTGAGGGAGAAGAGACCGAAGACTCCGACACGTGCCCGTCTGGCATCAATGAGGCTTTTGTTCACGCCTAGAGCATAAGCTGGGAGTTGTGAAAAGTGCTACGACGAGCGGCGAACTTCGCGCGCACAACCGGGTCCGGCTGCTGCGCGCGGTGCACGACTGCGCGGCGACCCGTACCAGGTCGCAGCTCACCCGCGATCTCAACCTGGCCAGGGGCACGGCGTCGGTGCTCGTCGCCGGCCTGGCCGAGGACGCCCTGCTGCACGAGGAGCCCGCCGCCGGGCACACCAGGGGACGGCCGACGCAGGTGCCCGGCCCCCACCCGATGGGCCCGCTGGCCCTGGCGGCCGACGTGCGCGAGGACGCCTGGGAGCTGGCGGCGTGCGAGCTGGGCGGACGGACGAGCGTGCTGGAGGTCCAGCCGCACGACGGCACCCCGGAAGGCGCCCTGGCCTCGCTCGGCCAGGCGGTGGCCGACCACCTGTCGCGGCGGGTGGTCGGCCTCGGGGTGGCCCTCGCCGGCCCGGTCCGGCACGACGGGCTGGTGGACATCGCCCACCTGGGCTGGCGGTCGGTGGACGTGCCCCGGCTGCTGGGCCTCGCGTGGCGGCCGGCCGGCCCGGACCCCGTCCTGGTCGGCAACGACACGGGCCTGGCCGCGCTGGCCGAGGCCAGGCGGGGACGGCTGCGCGGCGTACGGGTGGGCCTGCACCTGCACGTGGACTTCGACCTCGGCGGCGTCCTCGTCGTGGACGGCCGGCCGCTGGACGGCGCGAGCGGCCCTGGCGCCGAGTTCGGCCACATGCCGCTGGGCGGCGGCGACCGGCCGTGCGCGTGCGGCGCGGCCGGCTGCTGGGGCCAGGAGGTGGGCGCGAACGCGCTGCTGCGCCACGTGGGCCTGGCCCACGGCGGTGGCCGGGGCCGCGCGCAGGCGGAGGAGGTGCTGGCCGGCAGCCAGGAGGCGGTCGAGGCCGGGGCCCGCGCGCTCGGCCTGGGCATCGCCGCCCTGGTCAACGCGCACGACCCCGAGGTCGTCACGCTCTCTGGGCACGGCGTCGCGCTGCTGGAGCGCGCGGGAGAGGCCCTGACGGACTCCTGCCGGCCCGCGCTGATGGCCATCCGGCGGGAGCGTCCGCCCCGGATCGAGGCCGCCGCGCTGGGCTGGCGCGCCGCCCTGGTGGGGGCCATGGAGTCGGTCTTCGACGCCTTCCTGACCCCCGAAGGGCTGGAGAGATGGCGTGAAACCGGCCCCGACCAGGGCGCCGACACGCCCGGATCACGAAATGTGACGCATTCCACCCTCAAGGGGAAAATCTTGCAATAACTTCCGGCCACCCGAACGCCGACCAGGCGATCTTGCGCCCCCCTCCCCGGCGCTGTACGGATGGAAGGGCCCGGCGCGCTCACGATCATCGACGGGGGTGGGAACGCGTGGATCTCGAACTCGCGCTCCGCATGACCGAGGCCGCTCTGAAACAGGCCGTCCGGGAGGGCGCGCTGGTCTCGGTGGCGGTCGTGGACGCGGGCGGACATCTGGTGTCTTTCCAGCGTATGGCGGGTGCGGAGATCGCCGGGCCGGTGCTCGCGCCGGGCAAGGCGTACACGTCGGTGGCCCTTCGCGCGGCTACCGCGGACCTGGCTCCGCTGGTGGCGCCGGGCGGGGAGCTCTTCGGTCTGACTAGTGACAGATTCGTCTGTTTCGGGGGTGGTATCCCCCTCTGGGCGGACAACGGCGAAGGGGAACGGGTGGCCGGCGGCGTGGGGGTCAGCGGCGGCACGATCAGCCAGGACGTGGCGTGCGCCGAAGCGGCCGCCCTGGTGTGGCGGACCCGTTGAGCGGGCGCTTTCCGCAACACGAACCGCTGGTATCCGCCATGATTAGCCACTGCACCACGGGAAACAGTTTCCCGAACCCAACTCCCCGAGGAGAGAACGAGATGGCACTTCCCACTCTCACCCCCGAGCAGCGTCAGGCGGCTCTGGCGAAGGCGGCCGAGGCCCGCGCGGCCCGCACGGCCCTGCTCGCCAAGGTCAAGGCGGGCGAGCTGACCTTCGCCCAGCTCCTGGAGCGCGACGACGACATCGCCAAGAAGATCAAGGTGTCCCAGGCCCTGCGCGCCGTCAAGGGCGTCGGCCCGGCCAAGGCCACCGCGCTGATGGAGGAGGCCGGCGTCGACGAGAAGCGCCGTCTCGGCGGCCTGGGCGCCCAGCAGCGCAAGAAGCTGGTCGACGCGCTCGGCTAGGACCGGGCGGCCGGGTCCGCGCGCCATGTCGCGCGGACCGGCCGGCGACCCCTCGTAGGGCCAGGAGGGGCCGGAGAGCGGCGCACGCTCCACGGCGGGCCCGGCCGAGGGGTCAACCTCAGGCAGTCGACCCCAGGCGGTCAACCCCAGGCGGCGGTCAGGACCTCAGGTACGCCAGCACGGCGAGCACGCGGCGATGCTGGTCGCTGTCGTCGGCGTAGAGACCCAGCTTGCTGAAGATGCTCCTGATGTGCTTCTCCACGGCGCCGTCGCTGATGACGAGCTGCCGCCCGATGGCCGGGTTGGACTTGCCCTCGGCCATCAGCCCGAGCACCTCGCGCTCGCGCGGCGTGAGCTGCGCCAGCGGGTCGTCCTTGCGTCTGCGCACCATCAACTGGGACACCACCTGCGGATCGAACACGGTGCCTCCCGCCGCCACCCGCCGCAGGCCCTCCAGGAACTCGTCGACGTCGACGACCCGGTCCTTCAGCAGGTAGCCCACCGCGCCGCGGGCGTCGGCGAGCAGGTCGTCGGCGTAGGAGACCTCGACGTACTGCGACAGGATGAGCACCGGGGCGCCGGACACCCGTCGCCGGGCCTCGACCGCCGCACGCAGCCCCTCGTCGGTGAACGACGGCGGCATGCGCACGTCGACCACCGACACGTCGGGCCGGTGCTCGACGATCGCCTCCACGAGGGCGTCGCCGTCCCCCACGGTGGCGACCACCTCGCAGCCGAACTCCTCCAGCAGCCTGACCAGGCCCTCCCTGATCAGAACCGCGTCATCGGCCACGACTACGCGCACGGCACCTCCGCCACGATCACCGTCGGCCCGCCGTCCGGCGACCTGACGGTGAGCTCCCCGTCGACGGCCCGGAGCCGGTCGGCCAGACCGGCCAGGCCGTGTCCCTTGGCGACGTGTGCGCCGCCAACACCATCATCCCCGATCGTGAGCATGAGGACGTCACCGATACGGATGAGCTGAACCGTGCAGATGGTCGCGCGGCTGTGTTTGGCCACGTTGGTCAGGGTTTCCGCGCAGACGAAGTAGATCGCGTTCTCGGTCGCCGCCTGGAAGCGGCCCACGATCTGCACGTCGAGGTCGACCGGCACCGTGCAGCGGCCGGCGAGGGCGGCCAGCGCGGGCGCGAGGCCGCGGTCGGACAGGATGGGCGGCGCGATGCCGCGCGAGAGGGCCCGCAGCTCGTCGAGCGTCTCGCGGGTGGCGCTGATCGCCGAGCTGATGGTGGCCGAGGCGGCCTGCGGGTCCTTGGCGAGCTGCCGCTGCGCCCTGGACAGCTCCATGGCCAGGGAGACCAGGCGCTGCTGCGGGCCGTCGTGGATGTCGCGCTCCAGCTTGCGCAGCGCGTTGGCCTCGGCCGACACGGCCGCCGCCCGGCCCTCGGCCAGGTCGTCGATGCGCTCCTGCAACTCGGCGACGCCGGTCAGCAGCGCCCGGCCGAGCCCGGCCCTGACCAGCGCGGCCCCGCGCACCATGAACGGCATGACGAACGTGAAGACCAGGCCGAGGGAGACGTAGAAGATCGTGTTCACCACGTAGCCGGAGCCCAGCCCGAGCAGCTCGGGCAGCTCCGCGTTGCCGGGGATGCGCGAGGTGATCAGGCCGTAGAGCGGGTAGGTCAGCCCGAGGATCGGGATCGCCCAGAACACCACGGTCAGCACGAACGCCAGAATGGCGAACGGGAAGTTCAGGATGCCGTGCAGCAGGTCGAGCCACGACTGGCCGTTGGTCAGCGGGTTGACGATGCGGCGGAAGCGGCCCGCCCCCTCGGGCGCCGGACGGTAGCGGGGCCGCACCGGCGGGCGCTTGAGCACGTCGGAGAGCCAGCCGCGCTCGGCGTCGGCGAAGCCCCTCGCGATCAGGAGCGTGCCGGCCAGCAGCGGCACGCCGATCCACACGACCGCGGTGCCCACGCCCGCGGCGAAACCGGCGACCATGGTCACGAAGCCGATGACGGCCGTCGGGAATCCGACCAGCGTGTAGCGGGTGTCGAGAAGGACACGCCTCATCAGGGAGCGCATGCAATGAAGGCTAAGTCCCCCGGCGGAGCGGTACGAGCCGGTACGCAGGCGTCCGGGGGTAGGGCTGGCCCTACCTCCGGGGGTGGTGCGATCTTGACCTGAAGACGGCGGCCCGCGGCAATGTGCCCGGGCGTCCGGGACGGAAGCCTTGAGTCATCCGCTCTCCCGCTCGAAACGAGGCTCCCCCATGACCGTCCTGCTCGATCGTCCCGCGCCGGTACGGGCGCCGCGCGCGACGGCCAGGGACCCGTTCATCGACCTGCTGCGCGTGGTGGGCATGGCGCTCATCGTGCTCCAGCACTGGACGATCCCCGTCCTGTCCTACGAGGGCGGCCGGCTGACCACGGGGAACGCGCTGTCCATGCCGGGGGTGTGGGTGGTGACGTGGCTCAGCCAGGTCATGCCGCTGGTCTTCTTCGCCGGCGGGGCGGCCAACGCGATCAGCCGCGGCCGGTCGGCGAAGAGCGACCAGGAGTGGCTGGCCGGGCGGTTGCGCAGGCTCGCCTGGCCGTTGCTGCCGCTGGCGGCGGTGTGGATCCCGCTGCCCCACGTGCTGCTCACGCTGGGGGTGCCGGAGCAGCCGCTGGCGGTGGGCGCCAAGCTGACCGGGCAGTTGCTGTGGTTCCTGGCCGTGTACCTGATCGCGGTCACGGTCACGCCGTACGCGCTGCGCCTGCACCGCAGGTTCGGCGTGCTGGTCCCCGTCGCGCTGGCGGCCGGGGCGGCGCTGACGGACGTCGTGCGCTTCTCGACCGGCCTGGAGGCGGCCGGTTACCTGAACATCGTCTTCGTGTGGCTGGCCGTCCACCAGATCGGCTTCTTCTACGCCGAGGGCCGGGTGCGGCTGCCCGGGTTGCTGGCGGCCGGCGGGTTCGGCGTGGCGGCGCTCCTGGTGGGGTTCGGCCCCTACCCGGGCAGCATGATCGGCCTGCCCGGCGCCGAGGTGTCCAACATGGCCCCGCCCACGCTGGCCATCATGGCCGTCGGCGTCGGCCAGATCGGCCTGGCCGTGCTGCTGCGCCCCTGGCTGGTCCGGCTGCCCCTGCGCCGTGTCCTGGACTGGGCCGGCCCGCGGATCATGACGGTCTACCTGTGGCACATGCCCGCGCTGTTCGCCGTGACCGGCGTGGTCGTGGTCCTGCTGGGCGTGGAGACGCCGGAGCCGGGCAGCCTGTTCTGGTTCGCCGGGTGGCCGGTGTGGTTCGGGATGTTGTGCCTGGTCATGTGGGGGCTGGTGCGGGCGTTCGCGAGGTTCGAGACGCCGCCGTCGCTGCCGTACGGGACCGCCGGCCGCGGGGCCATGCTGGTGGCCGCGGGGCTGGTCGGGGCCGGGATCCTGACGCTGACCGTGGGCGGCTTCGTGCCGGGCGGCGGCCCGTTCCTGGCGGTGCTCGCGGTGCTCGGCGGCCTGCTGCTGACGGCGCCGAAGGCCCGCGTGTAACACCGGCGAAACGCGTCCCGGCCACAATCGGGCGGCATGACGACGATCCGCGACCTGACCGAGGACGACCTGCCCGCCGTGACCGCCATCTACGCCCACTACGTGACCGGCGGCGTGGCCACGTTCGACGAGACGCCGCCGGGAGCCGATGAGTGGCGGGTCAAGGCGGCGGCGCTGGCGGCGGCGGGGCTGCCGTTCCTGGTGGCCGAGGACGACGGCGCGGTCACCGGCTACGCCTACCTCAGCCAGTACCGGCCCAAGCCCGCCTACCGCCACAGCCTGGAGGACTCGATCTACCTGGCGCCCGGCTCCACCGGCCGCGGGCTCGGCCGCCTGCTGCTGGGCGAGCTGATCAAGCGGAGCACGACGACCGGCGCGCGCACCCTGATCGCGGTGATCGCCGACGGCGGCGAGCCCGCCTCGCTGCGGCTGCACGCCGCCTTCGGGTTCCAGGAGGCGGGACGGCTGAGGAACGTGGGGTTCAAGCACGGCCGGTGGATCGACACCGTGCTGCTCCAACTCGACCTCCATTAGGGGCGGCGGGTTCGACCACACGGCAATCTTCGGCAGGATAGAGACGTGAGCCTTCTCGTTGACCGCCTGCCGGAAGACATCGACGCCGACCCCGACGTCATATTCGACGCGTTCGTCGCCTGGAACGCCGAACGGGGGCTCACGCTCTATCCCGCCCAGGAGGAGGCCCTCATCGAGGTCCTCTCCGGCAGCAACCTGATCCTCGCCACGCCGACCGGCTCGGGCAAGTCGCTGGTCGCCGCCGGGGCCCACTTCGCCGCGCTGACCAGAGACGTCCGCACGTTCTACACCGCGCCGATCAAGGCGCTGGTGTCGGAGAAGTTCTTCGACCTGTGCGCCGTCTTCGGCACCGCCAACGTCGGCATGATGACCGGCGACGCCAGCGTCAACCCGGGCGCGCCCATCATCTGCTGCACGGCCGAGATCCTGGCCAACGTGGCCCTGCGCGACGGCGCGGCGGCCGACATCGGCCAGGTCGTGATGGACGAGTTCCACTTCTACGCCGAGCCCGACCGCGGGTGGGCCTGGCAGGTGCCGCTGCTGGAGCTGCCCGACGTGCAGTTCGTGCTGATGTCGGCCACGCTCGGCGACGTGTCGATGTTCGAGCGCGACCTGACCAGGCGCACCGGGCGGCCCACGGCCGTGGTCAAGCACGCCGAGCGGCCGGTGCCGCTGGTGTACTCCTACCGGATGACGCCGCTGCACGAGACGCTGGAGGAGATGCTCACCACCGGGCAGGCCCCCGTCTACGTCGTGCACTTCACGCAGGCCGCGGCCATGGAGCGGGCCCAGGCGCTCATGTCGATCAACATGGCGACCAAGGCCGAGAAGGAGGCCATCGCCACGATGATCGGCGGCTTCCGGTTCACCACCCGGTTCGGGCGGGCGCTGTCGCGCCTGGTCAAGCACGGCATCGGCGTCCACCACGCCGGGATGCTGCCCAAATACCGGCGGCTGGTGGAGCGGCTGGCCCAGGCCGGGCTGCTGAAGGTCATCTGCGGCACCGACACGCTCGGCGTCGGCGTCAACGTGCCCATCCGCACGGTCCTGTTCACCGCCCTGTCCAAGTACGACGGCAACAAGGTCCGCCGGCTGCGCGCCCGTGAGTTCCACCAGATCGCCGGGCGGGCCGGCCGCGCGGGCTTCGACACCATCGGCTACGTCGCCTGCCAGGCCCCCGAGCACGACATCGAGAACGCCAAGGCGCTGGCCAAGATCGGCGACGACCCCAAGCGGCGGCGCGGCTACGCGCGCAAGAAGCCGCCGGAGGGGTTCGTCGGCTGGAGCGAGGAGACGTTCGAGAAGTTGCAGCAGGCCGAGCCCGAGCCGCTCAACTCCCGCTTCAAGGTGAGCAACGCGATGCTGCTGGCCGTGATCAACCGGCCGGGCGACTGCTTCCAGGCGATGAGACACCTGCTCACCGACAACCACGAAGACCGCAAGTGGCAGCGTCGGCACATCAGCCAGGCCATCGCCATCTACCGGTCGCTGCTGGCCGGCGGCATCGTCGAGCAGTTCGCCGAGCCCGACGAGCAGGGCCGGCGGGCCCGGCTGACCATCGAGCTGCAGGAGGACTTCGCGCTCAACCAGGCGCTGTCCACGTTCGCGCTGGCCGCCTTCGACCTGCTCGACCGCGAGTCGCCCTCGTACGCGCTCGACATGGTCTCGATCGTCGAGTCCATCCTCGACGACCCCCGCCAGATCCTGTCGGCCCAGCTGAAGAAGGCGCGCGGCGAGGCGGTCGCCCAGATGAAGGCCGACGGCCTCGAGTACGAGGAGCGCATGGAGCAGCTCGCCGAGGTCATGTACCCGATGCCGCTCGACGACCTGCTGCTCGGCGCGTACGAGACCTACCGGCGCGGCCACCCGTGGGTCGGCGACTACACGGTCAGCCCGAAGTCGGTGGTGCGCGACATGTTCGAGCGCGCGATGACGTTCGGCGAGTACATCCAGTTCTACGAGCTGGCCCGCTCCGAGGGCACGGTGCTGCGCTACCTGGCCGACGCCTACCGCACGCTGTCGCGCACGGTCCCCGAGCACCTGAAGACCGAGGACCTGGTCGACCTCATCGAGTGGCTGGGCGAGCTGGTCCGCCAGGTCGACTCCTCGCTGATCGACGAGTGGGAGAAGCTGACCAACCCCGAGGAGGCGCTGGAGCGCCAGGCGCAGCTGGAGACCAAGGTGCGGCCGGTCACGGCCAACCCCCGGGCCTTCCGGGTGCTGGTGCGCAACGCCATGTTCCGGCTGGTCGAGCTGTGCGCCATCGAGAAGGAGGACGAGCTGGCGGAGCTGGCCCCCGACGTCGACTGGGGCGCGGCGCTCGACGCGTACTACGCCGACCACGAGGAGATCTTCACCGACGCCGACGCGCGCGGGCCCGCGCTGCTGCGGATCGAGGAGGAGAGCGGCCTGTGGCGGGTGCGCCAGACGATCAAGGACCCGGCCGGCGACGGCGACTGGGGCATCGACGCCCAGGTCGACCTGACCGCCTCCGACGAGGAGGGCCGGGCCGTGCTGCACGTGGTCGGGCTCAACCGGCTCTGAGCGACTGCGGAAGGAGAACAAGCCGTGTGCCGGAACGGACTGGCAAGGGCGTTCCGGCACCGGCTTGTCGCTTCATTCTCGGACGGCGAAGTTAGGCGTCGGGTCATGGCGATGTCTCAAGATCGAGACATTCAGCACTCCGCCAGCGTGCAGATCTTGGCGAGCATCGTGCCCGCGTCCTTCCGCTGGCGGCTGAAGTCGGCCTTGGCGGGCTTGCCCCACTCGCCGCCGGCCGTGTAGACGATCAGGGCGTTGGCGCGGCGGGTCACGACGGCCCGCTCGCCGCCGACGGCCGGCTTGCCGTGGTCGTAGGCCTGGCCGGTGACCAGCAGGCCCTCGTCGCCGAGTGCGATCTTGGCCGCGCCGTACCGGTAGCGGGCGGTGCCGCAGGCCCGTACGGCCGCCCTGAGGTCGCCGACAGCCTTGCCGGCCGCCTGCGGCGAGGAGTAGAGGATCACCTGCTCGGACTTGGAGTAGTCGGGCACCGACGTGTAGACGATCGTCCTGGCCGCCGTGCGCCCGGCCTGGCCCAGCCCGGCCTTCTGGCACGGGTTCACGACGAGCTGGGCGTTCTTCTTGCCGGACACCGTCCAGCTGTGCTCCGGATTGGGGTCCTTCTTGGCGGCGGCCTTCTCGTACAGCAGGAAGTTGCCCGGGATGGCCAGGCCGACGGCGACGAACAGTGCTGCGATCATGGGACAAAATGGTAGGGGTGAGCGACGAAGACCTCAGACGCGTGCTCGGGCTGCTCTGCCAGGACGACACCCTGCGCGCACTCGCGTCCCTGGTGCTCGGTGACACCGGCGACCTGCCCCCCAAGGCGCTCGACCGCCTGGCCAGCGGCGGCCTGGCCGAACGCGACGACGACGGCAAGTGGCGGGCGCGGCCGGAGCGCTTCCGCGAGCTGCTGCGGGAGCGGGCCGAGCCCCCCGCGGAGCTGAGCGCCGAGGAGCGGGTGCTGCGCACGTTCCTGGTCGACGGCCGGCTGACCACCATGGGCATGCGCCGCGACAAGCGGCTGATCGTGCTGCGCTACATCTCGCGGGTGTTCGAGCCGGGCGTGCGCTACCCCGAGACCGACGTCAACGTGGCCCTGCGGGCCTTCCACGACGACTTCGCGGCGCTGCGCCGCTATCTGGTGGACGAGGAACTGCTGTCCAGGGAGGGCAACGTCTACTGGCGCAGCGGCGGGCCGGTCGAGGTGTGAGGCGGGTCAGGGGGCTGAGGGGGGTCAGGGGCGGCGCAGGCGGGCGCGGTAGTCGCGGGGCGGCAGGCCGTACTCGCGCCTGAAGGCGCGGCTGAAGTGGAACGGGCTGACGAAGCCCGAGGCGGCGGCCACCTGGCCGACGTCCAGGTCGGTCACCTCCAGCAGGCTCGCGGCGTGCCGCACCCGCGCCCGGCGCACGGCGCCCATCGGGGTCTGGCCGGTCTCGGCCGCGAACAGGTGCGCGAACCTGGACGGCGACAGCGCCACCGCGCGGGCCAGCGAGGCGACCGAATGCTGGGCCTCGGGCTCGGCGGCGATGAGGTCGAGCACCCGGCGCACCCGCTCGTCCCCGCCCTCGGCCCCGGAGGCGGGAACGGCCCCCGCCGTGGCCAGCACCAGCACCTCCTCCACCGCCCCGAGCACCAGCTCCCGGGCGGGACTCGACATGACGACCGCCGGCGCGGGCGGCGGCGTGGTGGACGGCGGCCCGGCGGGGGTGGTGTGGCCGGGGATCCAGCGGGCGTCCTGGAGCGCGCGGTCGAAGGCCCGGTCGACGCGGTCGCGCACCCCGCCGGGCACGCCCGCCACGAGGTGGCAGCCGGTGGCCAGGGCGTACGGCGCCAGCCAGGCCGTCCAGGACGGGCGCGGCTGGAAGTGCACCCACCAGAACCGCCATCTCCCCGCCCCCGGCGCGACCCGGTAGCGCTGCGCCGAGCCCGGCCCGAGCACCGTCAGGTCCCCCTCCCGCACGGTGAACGCCGCCCCCGCCTGCTCGACCCGCCCCTCCCCCGCCTGGGTCCACAGCAGGAGCCAGCTCGGCGAACCGTGGGGGCGGCGGGTGCCGTACCCGGCCGGCTTGTCGTAGTGGCCGACGATCATCAGCTCGGCAGCAGGAACAGACAGGTTCTCAGCGGTCACGGTCATACCGTCCCACGAGCCGGATGCCTACGGTGAAGGGCATGAGGCTGAACGACTTCCACGACCGGGGGTACGTGCTCGTCCCCGCGCTGCTGGCTCCCGAGGAGGTGGCCGAGCTGCGCGAGGAGTTCATGGCCCTGCACGCCGCCGGCCCGATACCCGGGCATTTCTCCCCCGTCCCCCAGGATCCGGGCGCGCCCTACGACGTCCTGCGCGACTACCCCCGGGTCATGCACCCCCACCAGGTGAACGACGTCGCCCTGCGCTACCTGCTCGACGCCCGCTTCGCCGCGATCCTGCGCGAGCTGCTGGGCGAGGAGCCGATAGCAGCCCAGAGCATGTTCTACTTCAAGCCGCCGGGCGCCCGCGGGCAGGCGCTGCACCAGGACAACTTCTACCTGCGGGTCGAGCCGGGCACGTGCGTGGCCGCCTGGGTGGCGCTCGACCGCGTCGACCGCGCCAACGGCGGACTCGAAGTGGTCCCCGGCACCCACCTGATGGACCTGTTCTGTCCGGAGGAGGCCGACCAGGACCTCTCCTTCACCCGCGAGTACGTCCCGCCGCCCCCGGGGCTGGAGCGGGTGCCCGTGGACATGCAGCCCGGCGACGTGCTCTTCTTCAACGGCAGCCTGGTGCACGGGTCGGAGCCGAACAGCACGGCCGACCGGTTCAGGCGCAGCTTCATCTGCCACTACACCGGCCGCTCGGCCGAGCGCATCTCCTCCTGGTACGAGACGCTGACGATGGACGGCGAGCGCCTGCTCCTGGAGCCGTCGACCGGCGGCGGCCCCTGCGGCACCGAAGCCACCGGCCCCCACTGACCGCGGTCCGTCAGCCGCCGGATATGTCCGACTCCGCCTCGTCCGGGACCACGCAGTCCCACGGGTCGTCGAGCCACCCGTCAGGCAGTTGCACCTTCTGACGCTCGCCCGACTTCCCGCGGGGCGTGTCGGTGTTCGGCGGCCACGGCTGGTCGTGGTCGAGCTTGGCCAGCCCCTCCCTGAGCCCGTCGAGCGACTCGGCCGTGGCCAGCTCCCGCCGCACCGCGCTCCCGACCTCGAACCCCTTGAGGTACCACCCGACGTGCTTGCGGAAGTCCGCGATCGCGTACCGCTCGGTGTCGAAGCACTCGGTGAGGCCGGCCGCGTGGCGCTCCATCGTCCCGGCCACCTCGCCGAGCGTCGGCCTGACCCGCTCGGGGCTGCCGTTGAACGCGTTCTCCAGGTCCTTGAACAACCACGGACGCCCGAGGCAGCCGCGCCCGACCACGACGCCGTCGCAGCCGGTGCGCGCCACCATGCGCACCGCGTCGTCGGCGGACCAGATGTCGCCGTTGCCCAGCACCGGGATCTCGGGCACGGCCTCCCTCAGGCGCGCGATCGCCGCCCAGTCGGCCACGCCGCCGTAGTGCTGCTTCGCCGTGCGCGCGTGCAGGGCGATCGCCGCGACGCCCTCCTCGACCGCGATGCGGCCGGCGTCGAGGTAGGTCAGGTGGTCGTCGTCGATGCCCTTGCGCATCTTCATCGTCACCGGCAGCGCCCCCGCGTTCGCCACCGCCGCCCGCAGGATCCGCCGCAGCAGGTTCCTCTTGTACGGCAGCGCCGACCCGCCCCCGCGCCTGGTCACCTTGGGCACCGGGCAGCCGAAGTTGAGATCGACGTGGTCGGCGAGGTCCTCCTCGGCGATCATCCGGACCGCCCTCCCGACGATGTCGGGATCGACGCCGTAGAGCTGCAGGCTCCTGGGCCGCTCCGACTCGGCGAACCTGATCATCCTGAGCGTCTTGGGATTGCGCTCGACCAGCGCCCGCGTCGTGATCATCTCGCACACGAACAGCCCGGCGCCCTGCTCCCGGCACAACACCCGGAACGGCGCGTTCGTGATGCCCGCCATGGGCGCCAGCACCACGGGCGGCCATGCCCCAATCGGCCCAATCTTCACTCCGTCAGTTGTAGCGCAGCTCAGGCCGGAAGCGGTATTCGCCTATAGGCTGTGGACCGGCATCACCAGGGAGGGATCGATGCTTCTTCGCGTGCGCGTGGCGCTGCCCGACCGTCCGGGGTCTCTGGCCCAGGTCACCAAGGCCCTGGGCACGGCGGGGGCCGACATCACCCAGGTCACCGTCCTCGACCGGGGGGCCGGTTCGGCGGTCGACGACATCACCGTCTTCTGCCCCGAGAGCACCTCGCGGGAGATGCTGGTCAAGAGCCTGGAGAGCGTCGACGACGTCCGCGTGGAAGGCATCTGGACCACCCGCGAGACCGCCGGCACCTACCCCGAGCTGGAGATACTCAAGTACATCACCACGGCGGGCGACCGCGGGCTGACCACGCTCGTCGACTCGCTGCCCGTGCTGTTCAGCGCCGACTGGGCCGCCACGGCCGCCGACCACGGCGTGGTCTACGCGAGCTGGCGCGCCCCGCAGGGCCTGACCGTCCCCAGCCCGGCCCCGCCACGCCCGGCGGCCCTCACCCTGGACGGCGGCGTGCACGCCATCCACGCCTCGCTCCCGCCGCTCGCCCTCACCCTGCTGCTGGCCCGCTCCGAGGGACCGGCCTTCCACCGCATCGAGGTCCACCGGCTCACCCGGATCCTGGAGATCTTCCTGAGCCTGCCGGCCACCGAACGCGGCGTCGCCCGCCGGCTCCGCAAGTAGCGGGAAGCATCTGGTCGGAAAAGGCGCTAGAGTTAGGCACGCAACAGCGCGGAAGTGGCTCAGTGGTAGAGCATCACCTTGCCAAGGTGAGGGTCGCGGGTTCGAATCCCGTCTTCCGCTCGGAGTGGTTCGACTCGGTGGAGTGGCCGAGAGGCGAGGCAGCGGCCTGCAAAGCCGTCCACACGGGTTCAAATCCCGTCTCCACCTCCAAGGACGATTAGCTCAGCGGGAGAGCGCTTCCCTGACACGGAAGAGGTCACTGGTTCAATCCCAGTATCGTCCACCACACTCCAAGGCCAGACCCGGGACAACGGGGTCTGGCCTTTCGGCTGTCCGGGCTCCCTCGATGATGGCCGGTACGCGGACGAGCCCTCCCTGCGCCCCGGGCAGAGCGGTGGCGCGCCGCTGAGATGGTGACGGGATCCGGCATGTCGTCGAGCGGACGGAAGTTCGCGGCGCTCGGCACGTCCTGATCGGGGTGGCCGGGGACTCCGTATCTCTCGTGACCAGTAACGTGATCTTGAGAGGATCCGCTGGAGGAAACGTTGGGCCGTCGTGAGCAGCCGTTGGACCCGACCTCCGGGCCCGTCGCCCGATTCGCGTACGAACTGCGCAAGTTACGGCAGAAGGCCGGCGGGCTCACGTACCGGGCGATGGCGGCCCGCGCCCACTACTCCGCCGCCACCCTCGCCCAGGCCGCCGCCGGTGACCGGCTGCCCTCGCTGCCCGTCGCCCTGGCCTACGTCCAGACCTGCGGCGGGGACGTCGAGACCTGGCGGCGGCGCTGGGCGGAGGCCGACCGGGAAGCCCTCGCCCAAGCGGCCGCCGAGGACGACTCCCCCGCCCCGTACCTCGGGCTGGCCCGGTTCGAGACCAGCGACCAGGACCGCTTCTTCGGGCGCGGCGCGCTGGTGGAGCGGCTGGCGGCGCTGGTCGGCGAGCACCGGCTGGTCCTGCTCGTCGGGCCGTCCGGCAGCGGCAAGTCCTCCCTGCTGCGTGCGGGGCTGGTGCCCCGGCTGCTGCGGGCCGGGGGCTCCGGCGGCCGGCCGCCGGTGGTCCGCGTGGTCACGCCCGGCCCGGAGCCGCGGCCGGAGGAGGCCGGCGTGCGGGCGGACGTGCTCGTCGTGGACCAGTTCGAGGAGGTCTTCGCCCTGTGCGCCGACCCGGCGCGGCGGGCCGCCTTCATCGACGCGCTGCTGGCCGCCGCGCGGGCCGGGAGGGGGCCGCGGGTCGTGCTGGCCGTACGGGCCGACTTCTTCGGGCAGTGCGCCGGGCACCGCGGGCTGGCCGAGGCGGCCAGGGACGCGACGTTGCTGATGAGCCCGATGAGCGCGGCCGAGCTGCGGGCCGCGATCGTCCGGCCGGCGGCCGGGGCCGGGCTGGTCGTGGAGCGCGAGCTGACCGCCATGATCGTCGGGGAGGTGGCGGGCGAGCCCGGCGCGCTGCCGCTGATGTCGCACGCGCTGCTGGAGACCTGGCGGCGGCGGCGCGGCCGGGTCCTGACGGTGGCGAGCTACACGGCCGCGGGCGGCCTGCGCAGCGCCATCGCGCGCACGTCCGAGGAACTGTACGCCGGTCTGTCCCCCGCGCGGCGGGAGCGCCTGCGCCACCTGATGCTCCGCCTGGTCACCCCCGGCCAGGACGGCCAGGACACCCGCCGCCCGGTCGAACGCGCCGAGCTGCTCACCGGGGAGCCGGACGACGAGACCGGCGTGCTGCTGGAGCGGCTGGCCGAGGCGCGGCTGGTCACCCTCGACGAGGGACGCGTCGACCTGGCGCACGAGGCGCTCCTCACCGCCTGGCCCCGGCTGCACGGCTGGATCGAGGAGGACCGCGAACGCCTGCGCGTGCACCGCCGCCTGACCGAGGCGGCCGGCACCTGGACGGACCACGACCGCGACCCGGGCGGCCTGTACCGGGGGGTGGCGCTGGCCGTCGCCGACGAGCACCTCGGACGGGCCGACAGCCTCACGCCGCTGGAGCGCGACTTCCTCACGGCGAGCCTCACCGCCCGCGACGGCGAACGACGACGGCGCAGGCGGCGCACGACGGCCACCGCGGTGCTGCTCGTGCTCACGCTGACCGCGGCGCTGCTGGCCTGGCAGCAGAGCAGGACCGGCGAGCAACGGCAGCGCGAGGCCGAGGCCCGCCGCACGGTAGGCGTGGCGGCGAGCCTGCGCGACTCCGACCCGCGCGCCTCGATGCGGCTGGCCCTGGCCGCCTGGCGGCTGGCGGACCTGCCGGAGACCCGTTCCGCCCTGCTGACCGCGGCCGCCCAGCCGCCCCAGGACGTCTTCACCGACCCCGCCGGCGGCAACCGGACCAGGCGGCACCTCAGCGCCGACGGGCGGACCGTGATCAGCGTCGGCGCCGACCAGGTCACGTCCTGGGACCTGGACACCCGCCGCGCGACGGGCTCCATGCCGGGCCCCGGCGCGGCGCTCGACCAGCTGGGCGCCGGGCGAGGCGACGCGTGGACCCTGCCCATGCGCCTGCCGGACGGCGAGGTGGGACTGTGGGACCTGCGGACCGGCAGCCGGGCCCCGGCCGCCCTCGGCCGCGCGCGGGACGGGTACGAGGCCGGCCCGGACGGGCACACCGTCATCGGCTACGACGCCGGGCGGGACACCTACCGGGTCCGGGTGTGGGACACGCGGACCCGGCGCGAACCGCTGACGATCGCCTTCCCCCGCCGGGCGCCCGCCGAGCCGGCGGAGATCACCTGGGAGTTCGGGACGGCGTACCTGCGCAGCTCGGCCGACCGGCGCGACTGGGCGGACCCGTCGTTCCCGGACGCGACGCTCGGCCCGGACGGCCGCCTGCTGGCGCTGTGCGTGCCCGGCGAGCCGTTGCAGCTGTGGGACGTCGCGGCGGCCCGCAGGATCGGCACGCCGTGGGCGCCCGTCCTCACCCGCGAGCAGTGCCAGTACGAGCGGGTGCGCTTCACCCCCGACGGCGGGCGCCTGGCGGTGGTCACGAAGGAGAAGGTGCGCATGTGGGAGCTCGCGTCGGGGAAGGAGCTGCCGGGCGTCGTCCGCCGCGACGTCAGGGAGGTATCCTTCAGCGCCGACGGCGCCTTCCTGGCCGCCTCCGACGGCGCCGCGATCCTCCTGTGGCGCCTGGCCTCCCCCGAATCGCCGGTCTTCCGGCATCCCCTGTCGGGCGAGCAGGCGGTGGACCTGCGGGTGGACCCGGCGGCGAACCGGATCCGCTACCTCGCCGGGTCCGGCTCCACGTGGCCCGCCACCGTGCGCACCCTCGGCCTGGGCGGGGCGGCGAGCCCCGGATGGCGGGAGGAGGCGGCCGCCGCGGCGGCCTTCGGCCCGGACGGGGCCGCGCTGGCCCTCGGCTACCCGCGCCACGAGCCGGGCCTCGTGCGCTTCCGGCTGTACGACCGGCGGACCGGCCGGCCCACCGCCGACCTTCCGGAGGTGGCCTGCCCGGAGCCGGAGTCGCAGGTCCCGAGGTGCACGGTGCTGCTGGCCTTCGACGACGCCGGGCGGCGGCTGGCCTACGGCGGCTCCCCCCTGGGATACCGCTCGCTGCCCACCCGGGTGTCCGTGTGGGACGTCGCCGGCGTCCGCCTGTCGGACAGCCTGACGCTGGACGGCGACGCCCGCTCGGTCGGCTCCCTCGCCTTCGGCCCCGGCGGCACGCTGCTGGCGGCCTCCCCGCCCGTGGTGGGGAGGCTGAGCGTCTGGGACCCGCGCAGCCGGACCGTCACGAAGGTGCTCCCCGACGTCACCGGCCACGAGCTGCGGACCGACCGCGACCGGCGGCTGCTGGTCACCTCCGCGGGCGACCTCGTCGATCTGCCGTCGATGAGGCCGATCCAGGGCCGGTACGGGCCCGGCGAGACCACCTCCCTGGCCTTCAGCCCGGAGAGCCGCTACCTGGCCGCGGGCGACGCCACGGGCCGCACCGTCCTGTGGGACGGCCGGGCGGAGCGCCGTCTCGGCACGCTGGCGATCCCCACGACGGCCGCCGCCGACCGCAGCGTCATGGTCAACGCGCTGGCGTTCTCGCCGGACGGCACGGTCCTCGCGACCGGCGGCGCGAACGGCTCGCTGCAGCTGTGGGACGTGGCATCCCGCCAGCCGATCGGATCGCCGCTGCCCACGCCGGGCGACGCCGTCCTCGCGCTGGCCTTCGGCGACGGCGGCCGGGTCCTGTACGCGGCCGGGGAGCACGTCCCTGTGCAGCGGTACGAGCTCGATCCGGCCGCCTCGGCCGCCGTCCTGTGCCGGCGGGCCGGGGAGCTGACGCCCGCGGAGTGGCGGACGTACTTCCAGCGGCGTCCGTACCAGCGGGGTTGTCCGCCCGGCCGGCCGGCGGCTCCCACCCGGGCGGCGCCGGCCGGTGGGCCGGGAGAAGAATCGTCCCCATGGACATCGAACGTGCCCGCACCGCCCTCGCCGCCGCCTACCGCGAGTTCACGGCCGCGGTGAAGGAGACGGACCCGCTCAGGCCCACCCGGTGCGCCGGTTGGGCCGGGGTGGATCTGCTCTTCCACGTGCTGTGCGACGCCCAGCGGGCCCTCGTCGCGTTCGCCACCCCCGCCGAGGGGCCGCCCGACGTGGACCACGTCACCTATTGGAGCTCTTTCCAGCCCGTCCCGGACGCCCCGGACGGCGGGGGCGGCGCGGACGCCCACGCCTGGTGGGTACGCAGGTCCGCCTCCGCCTTCACCCGGCCCGCCGGGGTGTTGCGGGTGTGGGAGGACACCGCCCCCGCCGCCGTGCGGGCGGCGCTCGCGGCCGACCCGGCGGGGCACGTCGCCACGCAGGGCCACATGATCGCCGTTCCCGACTTCCTGGCCACTCTGGCGACCGAGGCCGCCGTCCACCACCTCGACCTGCGGGCCGCGCGGCCGCCCGCCCGTGAGGCGCTGGAACTGGCGGGCGAGACCCTCGACGGGCTGCTCGGCGCGGACCGCCCGTCCCGTCCGGACCTGGCCACGTACGTGCTCGAAGCCACCGGACGGCTCCCGTCCACCGACGACCGCTTCCCGCTGCTGGGCTGAGCACCGCGGAGCCGAGGGGGCCGTGCTCTCGTCGTGATCATCCTGCGGCAGGATCTGCTCGTGAAGAAGACGATGATCATCGCCCTGACGGCCTGCGCCTGCGTGCTGACGGCGACCGCGCCCGCCCAGGCGGCCCCCAAGGACCCCGTACGCGCCCTCAAGGCCAAGCTCGCCGCCGGGCACGGCGTGCGGTTCACCGAGACGACCGTGCTCTCGGGCCCGAACAAGGGCAGGATCCAGAGTCGCAAGGGCACCTTCCAGTTCGACGCGAAGGGAGTGGCGGCCTCCGACATCACCGCCACCCCCGTGGGCCGGCCCCGCGAGCGTACGATCAGCATCGGCAAGGTCAGCTACACCTCCGGCGGCATGTGGTCGGACCGCCTGCCGGAGGGCAAGTCGTGGCTCAAGGGCAACGCACTGCTCGGCGGCGGCAGCGGCTTCCACGGGCAGGTGATCAACCCCGTCGAGCCCACCACGCTGGCGGCGCTGGTCAAGAAGGGCAGGCTGAGCGGGAGCACGCTCACCGGGAAGATCACCTTCAAGGAGCTGGAGAAGGTGTCGCGCTGGTTCGGGGCCTCGATCCCGCTGCGCATGCATGACGACACGAAGGTCTCGTACACGCTCACGCTGACCTCCGCCGGGCTGGTGAGCCGGGTGCGGTCGTCGTACGCGGCCACGGGGGTCCTCGACACCAGCCGGTTCGAGGGCGGCACGATCACCATCGACAGCCGCTTCACCGGGTGGGGCGCCAAGGTGTCCATCAAGGCGCCCGACTCCGACGCGGTGACCACCGACACCGGCGAGTGACCGCCCCTCCCGGGTGCCGGCCGCACCTGAGGGGGGTTCAGGCGTCGTCCGGGTGCATGCGGAAGTCGGCCAGGCACTCGGCGGCCCTGCCGGTTTCCGGCAGCGCGACGGCCGCCTCCATCGCGGTGCGGCGGACGGTCGTCGTCATTTCCCCATCCCCAAGGTGATGCCTTCGGTGACGCGGCGTCCGACCCAGGCGAAGAGCACCACCATGGGCAGCACGACCACGCAGACGCCGGCGAACATGCCGCCCCAGTTGGTGCCGGTGTACTGCTGCTGCTGGGCGAAGCCGATCAGCGCCACCGGCAGCGTCTCCTTCTCGTCGTCCTGCATCAGCACCAGGGCGAGCATGGTCTCGTTCCAGGAGACGATGAGCTGCAGCACGAACACCGTGACCAGCCCCGGCCTGGCGACCGGCACCACGATGCGCAGGAACGTCCGCCACACCCCGGCGCCGTCCAGCGCGGCGGCCTCCTCCAGCTCGCCGGGCAGCGACCGGAAGAAGCCGGTCAGCAGGAAGACGGTGAACGGCATGGCCGTGCCGACGTAGGCCAGGGTGAGGCCGGTCAGGGTGGAGGTGAGCTCCAGGCTGCTCAGCATGAGGAAGATCGGCAGCAGGACGACCTGCGTGGGCACGCCGGTCCCGAGCGCGAACAGCAGCGTCAGCGGCCGGCCCGCGCGGTTCGCCGTCCGGGTCAGCGCGTACGCGGCCGGCGCGGCGACCACCACGGCCAGCACCGAGGACAGCACGCCCACGACCGCGCTGTTGACCGCGGCCCGGCCGAAGTTCCCGACCTCCAGCGCGGTCAGGTAGTTGTCCAGCGTCGGCGGGATCGGCAGCCGCCACGGATGGTCGAACACGTCGCGGGTGCTCTTCAGCGATGTGATCAGCACCCACGCCAGCAGCGCCACGTCGGCGGCGACGACCGCCCACACGACCGCCTTCATGGGCGCGAGCCTCGTCGTTCGCCTGGTCGGTCTCATGGTCGGCCCCCCTTCAGAACCGGACGGCTTCACGGTCGAGCGCCCGCCGCAGCAGGAGCACCACGGCCGCCGCGATCAGCAGGCTGAACAGCGCGCCGGCGGCGGTCATCCCCAGCTCGGGCGGCGAGCCGGAGCCGCCGTACGTGGCCGCGTAGCTGTAGAGGGCGACGGTCCAGGTGCTGCTCGGCGGGGTGCCCGCGGTGCCGCCGCCGAACACCAGCACCAGCTCGAACACCTTGATCGAGCTGATGGTCCACAGCAGCGCGCAGACGCTGAGCACGTCCCAGGTCAGCGGGATCGTGACGTGCCGCAGCCGCTGCCAGGACGTGGCGCCGAGCAGCGCGCAGTCCTCGTAGAAGGAGGCGGGGATGCGGTCGACGGCGGCCATGATGATCGTGGTGTAGTACCCGACGGCCGCCCAGATCGCCACGATCATGATGAGCGTGAACGTGTTGTCCACGGCCAGCCACTTGGGCGGGTCGCTCACCCCGAAGACGCCCTTCAGCACGGTGTTGACCAGCCCGTCGGGGTTGAACAGGAAACCCGCCACGATGGCCGGCACCAGCGCGCTGACGATGTTGGGGAAGAACAGGATGTTGCGCGCGACCAGCCGCCCGCGCATCTCCCTGAGCACCATCGTGAGCGCGAACCCGGCGGCGAACGTCACGCCGCCGCCGACGACCAGCAGCTTCAGGGTGTTGAGCAGCGCGGTGTGGAAGACCGGGTCGCCCAGCAGGCGGGCGTAGTTGCGCAGGCCGACGAAGCGCGAATCGCCGTACCCGGCGGTCTGCTGGAGGCTGATCCACACCGCGTGGCAGGCCGGGCCGAGGACGAAGACGGCCAGCAGCGCGAGGGCCGGCCCGACCATGGGGACGAAGGCCCGCTGCCGGGCCCGCACGGCCGGACCGGGCCGCGTCTCGGGTTCGGCCGCCATCAGCTGCCCTGGTTCTTCCAGAAGCCGGCCTGCACCGCGGTGATCTTGTCCACGAACCCCTGCGCGGTGAGCCTGCCGTTGAACAGCTCGCCCACCGTCGGGTAGTAGACCTTGTCGGTCCAGCCCGGCACGCTCAGCCCGGCCGCGAACGGGTAGGTCTCGGGCACGCTGTCGAGCTGCCTCTTCACCCCGGCCAGGGCCTCGGGCACGAACGCGTCCTCGCGCGGCGAGAGCACGGAGGCGGTCCTGGCCAGGTCGTCGGCGAACTCCTTGGTCGTCAGGTACGCGATGAACCGCTCACCGGCCTCGACGTTCCCGGCCTTGGCCGGCATCGCGAAGCCGAACTGCACGACCTCCTCGCCCTTGGCCGGCCCGCCGACCTCGGGGAAGGGCATGGAGGCGGGCTTGAACCCGGCCCTGGCGTACGAGCCGACCTCGCTGGGCAGCCAGGAACCCATGATCATGAACGCGGCCCGGCCCTGGGCCCAGTTCTTCTGCTGCTCGGGGTATTTGCTCGCGTCGTACCCCTTGAGCAGGTAGCCCTCCTTGGCGAACCGCTCGATCTGCCGGGCGGCGGCCAGCACCTCGGGCTTCTTCCACGACTGCCCGGTCCTGTCCTCGGCGAGGGCCTTGAGGCCGTCCGCGCCGATCGTCCGGTAGAGGTAGTAGTTCATCCAGTAGGAGTCGGACCAGTACTGTTCGCCGTCGGCGGTGAGCGGGGCCGTCCGGCCGCCGGCCTTGAGCCTGCCGAGCAGCGCCAGGAACGCGTTCCAGTCCGTCGGCGGCGTCCCGGTGACGGTGGCGGCGTCGTAGAACAGGCCGATGCCGGCCACGCTGTAGGGCACCATGTACGGCTGCCCGTCCGGCAGCCGCAACGCCGGGCTCTGCGAGTACTTGGCCGGGATGACGTCCTTGACCTTCCTGCCCGCCTCGCCGGGCACGTCGGCCTCGTACACCTTGGCCAGTCCACGGGCCACGCCCGGGGTCACCATGAACGGCCGGATCGTGTCGTCGGACTGGTCCACCACGTCCGGCACCTTGGACGTGGTGAGCGCGGCGGGCAGCTTCTGCTTGACCACGTCGCGGCCGGCCCACTCGACCCTGACCTTGATGCCGGTGGCCCGGGTGAAGCGGGTGATCGCGGCCTGCAGGGCCACCTGCTGGGGCTCGCCCTGCTTCCACATCGACCAGTAGACGAGCTCCTTGCCGGCCGCGTCCTGGGCGCCGCCGCCGCAGGCGGTGACCAGGCTGAGGGCCAGCGCGCCGGCGGCGAGCCCGGCGAACGCTCTGCGGATGGGAAGGGATCGGGATGAGCTCATCGAGCGGCACCGCCTGTCGTGTGAGGTTCGGGGGGTGATCGGCCCGGCGGGGCCCGGTGCGGGGCCCCGCCGGAGGAGGGTCAGCCGACGGCCCAGCGCTGCAGCGCCGAGCCGGTGTCGTCCTGCTGGGTGACGAGGGCGCCGTCGGCGGTGGAGGCCGTGGTGAGCAGCAGCCCGCTCTTCTGCGAGGCGATCCGGTAGCCGCCCGCGGGGGCGGGGGTGACCTGCCAGCGCTGGTTCGCGGCGCCGGTGCACGTCCACTGGATGACCTTGGCGCCGGCGGCGGCCGAGCCGCCGCTGACGTCCGCGCAGAGCTTGGACAGGCCGTTGGCGATCTGGTAGGAGCCGTCGGACTGGCGGGTGAAGACCCAGCGCTGGTTGGCGCCGGAGTTGGGGGTCCAGGTGATGAGCTGGGTGCCCGGGGTGGTGGAGTGGTCGGGGTCGTCCAGGGCCTTGCCGGCGGCGGTGAGAGTGTGGGGGCCGCTCAGGTCGCCGCCCGAGGCGCCGGTGTCGGTCAGCGTCAGGGTCTGCTCGGCCGCCGTGCGGTGGCCGCCTACCGTCCCGCCGGAGGTGTCGCTCCAGTGGCGTACGGGGGTGGTCTCGGCCGGTCGGGCCGCGTCCGCCGTCAGGGCGAGCGCGAGGCCGCTGTAGCGGTTGACCAGCCGGTGGCCGCTGCCGCCCGGCACCACGAACCACTGCTGACCCGCGGTGGGCCCGCCGGCGCCGGGGGCGGTGACGGCCGGCTTAGCCCCCCAGGCGCGGCCGGCCGTCGTGGCCGCGTCCACGCCGAGCAGCCCGCCGGTCGAGGCGTTGGCGACGCGGTAGGAGCCGTCGCCGTTGGAGGTGAACGTCCAGTTCTCCAGGGCCGAGCCGGTCGGGGCGGCGGTGGAGGTGGTCGCCGGGCCGCCGGAGACCTGGGCCAGGACGCGGCCCGCCCCGGTGCCGATCCGGTAGGTCCTGGCCGGGTCCGCCGGGGCGGGGGCGGGCGCGGAGGAGGTGACGGTGAGGTTCGCGTACTCGCCGCTGGAGGTCGCGCACTCGATCGAGCAGTACGAGCGGAACGTCCTGCCGACGATGGCCGAGCCGGTCCTGCTCACGTCGTCGAGGAACCAGCGGTACCAGGAGCCGGAGACGTAGCTGCCGGTGTCGCCGATCAGGCGCCATCGCTGGGTCGACAGGTCGTCGGTGACGTAGAGGCGCTGCGGCTGACGGCCGGAGACGACCTCGGGCTCGCCGAGGTACAGGCCGAGGTGGGCGTCGTAGGCGATGTTCATGATGAACAGGTCGGACTTCGGCGGCAGCTTCCCGGCGGCGATCTGCTGGTCGACCGTGCCGGTGCCGGCCGGGTCGTAGTCGCCGCTCACGGGCGTGTAGCCCCGGGGGTTGGCGGCGGTGACCGGGACCATGTTGCTCTCCTTGCCGCCCACGCCGGGCTGCGACCAGGAGCCGTCGTACCACTTGGTCCACGAGCCGGTCGCCATCCTGGCCGACATCGGCGCCCGCGCCACGTGGGCCAGGCCGCCGTTGCCGCCGCCCACGCCGCCCTTCGGGATGATCCGCGAGCCGTAGTAGACGTAGAAGTAGCCCGAGACCGGGTCGGCGAACAGGCGCGGGTCGCCGTCGCCGTAGTCGTAGGTCTGGTTGGGGAAGGCCGCGCCGTCGTCGCGCTTCGTGCTGTACGGCGAGGTGATCGCGTGGCCGAGGATGGTCCACACCCGGCCCTGGTCGCGGGAGACGGCGTAGTCGAGCGAGTCGTAGTGCAGGCCGTCGCCGAAGGGCCGGGGGGTGAACTCGTTGTGGACCAGGCCGTACCAGTCGCCGGTGTCGGGGTCCACCCAGACGCCGACCAGGTCGCAGTAGTTCTTGTGGGCGTACCCCGAGCCCGCGCCGGCGGGGGTCGCCTCGACGCCGGTCGGGCTGTTGTTGCAGCGCCAGGTCGTGTCGTTGTTGCGGTCGGCGGAGTTGGCCGGGTTGACCGCGTCGCTGATCGCGGCCGAGCGGGTGGCGGTCTCGAAGGTGGTGCCGGTGAAGAAGTCCCAGTAGCGGGGGTCGGAGGCGCCGTAGAGGGCGGCCGACTGCTGGAAGTAGAAGGTGCCGTCCTTGTCGATGTAGGTGGCCGCCGGGGTGTCGGTGGGATGGGCGTAGCGGCCGGTGGAGCCGACGGTGATCGTGTAGGTGGCGTCGGGCGGTGCGGCCGACGCGGGCGGGACGGCCAGGGAGCCGCCCAGGACCAGCGTCAGGGCCGCGGCGGTGGCGGTGAGCACGTTGCGATGGGGGGACACGGGTGCTCCTTTCTGTCGGGCACGCCACATCTGGCGGCCCTTGGGGAACCACGAGCCGGAACCGCGTGGCCGGACCATACGCCAGATTTGACCGCTCAAACAAGGCCCGAATTTGCGTTCTTGCTCTCTTGTCCGGTCAAACGGCACGTAATGCGCACAATGGTTGACGAGATCAGAGCCGGGCGGTTACGTTTCGGGGCGACGTCATTGGACCGGTCAAACCCCCTTGGAGGCCGCGTGGTCACGATGCAGGACGTGGCCGAGCGGGCCGGGGTCACCAAGCAGACCGTCTCCAACGTGGTCACCGGCCGCGTCCGCGTGCGCCCCGAGACCGAGGCCAGGGTGCGCGCGGCCATCGCCGAGCTCGGCTACACCCCCAACCTGGTCGCCCGCTCGCTGGCCACCGGCACCACCATGACCGTCGGCCTGTTCGTGCCGACGGTGGCCAGCTCGTTCTACTCGGCCGTGGTCGAGGAGGCCGAGAACGTCCTGGAGGAGCACGGCTACCACCTGCTGCTGTGCACCACCCGCCTCGACGGCGACCGGGCCCGCCGGCACATCACCGGCCTGACCAGCCGCTCGGTCGACGCCCTGCTGATCGCCGGCGACAACGGCCTCACCGAGCACCTGCCGCTACTGGCCGACGCGCGTTTCCCCGTGGCGCTGTGCGCGTGGGAGAGCGAGGTGCCCGACACCCTGCCCGTCGTCACGATCGACTACGAGCAGGCCGGCTACCTGGCCGGGCGGCATCTGCGCGAGCTGGGCCACGAGCGGGTCGCGGTGCTGAGCAGCGCGCCGCACGCGCTGCGCGTGCAGGGGTTCCGGCGCGCGTTCGCCCGCGACGGCCTCGACGTCCCGGCCGCGGCCGTCTTCACCGCGCCGGAGCCGACGGCGATGGGCGGCTTCACCGCCGCCACCGCGGCCCTGACCGCCGACCCCGGCGTGACCGCGGTGTTCTGCACCCACGACATCCTCGCGCTGGGCGCGCTGGAGGCGGCCCGGCTCGGCGGCCGCTCGGTCCCCGGCGACCTGTCGGTGGTCGGCCACGACGACATCGACGAGGTACGGGTGACGCACCCCGCCCTCACCACGGTCGCCGTCCCGAGCAGGGAGATGACCAGGCAGGCCATCGAGCTCCTGCTGCGCGCCCTGGACGAGGGCCGCCCGCCGGTCAACTCCCTGCAGCTGCTGCGCTCGACCCTGATCGTCCGCGCCAGCAGCGGCCCCGCCTGACCTCCTGCGGCGCGGCGTACCCGGCCAGCGTGCGGTACAGCCGACGTCCGCAGCTCCGGGCGCTCCAGCCCGCCGCCGCCCCGACGGCGACCCCGGCCAGCACGTCGCCCGGGTAGTGGGCGCCCACGTACACACGGGAGGCGGCCACCGCGGCGGCGAGCAGCGTGACCGAGGTGGCGACCGGCAGCGGCGCGTCCCTGGCGACCGCCACCGCGAAGGCGACCGCGGACGCGCTGTGCCCCGACGGCAGCGACGAGGACGCCGGCACCCGGCGGCGCCGGATCACCGGGATGAGGTCCGTGAGCGGCCGCGGCCTGCGGATCGCCTGCTTGACGACCATGCTGGTCAGCGGGCTGGCCAGCGAGATCGCCAGCAGCCCGCGGACACCCGCCCGCTGCAGCCGCGGCCGGCCCGTCATCATCAGCAGGCCCGCGACCAGCCCCCACAGGACCGAGTTGTCGGCCGCCGACGACAGATGCGGCAGCAGGGCGTCGAGCACGGGCAGGTCGGAGCGCGCGACCCGGTCGAAGGCCCGTTTGTCCCAGGCGTCGAAACGTTCGAGCAGCATCATCCAGCCGATCACCTCCGCGACGGCCCTACACCTGCCCGCCGATCATGCCGATCATGCCCGGGACGGCCTGGCTCCCGTGCTCTCCCTCACCACGAGCTCGGGCTCGACCAGCCGCCGCGCCTCGGGCTCGTGCCCGGCCATGAAGTCGAGCAGCAGGTGGAAGGCGTGCCTGCCGACCTCGCCGAAGTCCTGGCGCACGGTGGTCAGCGGGGGCCAGAAGTAGGCCGACTCGGGGATGTCGTCGAACCCGGCCACGCTCACGTCTTCAGGCACCCGGCGGCCGGCCTCGCGCAGCGCGCGCAGCACGCCGAGCGCCATCTGGTCGTTGGCCACGAACACGGCGGTGACGTCGGGGTTCTCGCAGAGGCGGCGGCCGAGCTGGTAGCCCGAGCGGGCGCTCCAGTCGCCGCGCAGCACCTCGGGCACCTCCCGGCCGGCGGCCTCCAGCACGCCGCGCCAGCCCTCGATGCGGCCGTTGGCGTCGAGCCAGTCGGCCGGGCCGGCGACGTGCCAGACCGTCTCGTGGCCGAGGCTGAGCAGGTGGCGGGTGACCCGCCTGGCGCCCGCCTGCTGGTCGACCTTGGCCACCGGCACGGGGATGTCGTCGCCGGCGTCGACGGCCACCACCGGCATCTCGGGCGGCAGGTGGCGCAGGCCGTCGGCGGCCGACTCGTGCGGCGCCACGATGATCACACCGTCGACCGCCTGGGCGCGCAGCCGCTGCACGCCCTCCTCCATCGACCTGCGGCTGAGCGAGGGCAGGCTGGCGATGCTGACGTTGTAGCCGGCCCGCCTGGCGGCCTGCTCGATGCAGTAGAGCGTGGAGGCCGGGCCGTAGAGGGTGGTGTCGATGCTGACCACGCCGAGCACCCCGGACCTGCCGGTGACGAGCTGGCGGGCGGCCTGGTTGGGCCGGTAGTCGAGCTCGCGCACCGCGGCCATGACGCGGGCCCTGGTCTCCGCGCGGACCCGGTCGGGCGCGTTGAGCACGCGCGAGACCGTCATGGCCGAGACCCCGGCGAGCACGGCCACGTCCATGAGCACCGCCGGCCTGTCGCCCTTCGATTTCACCGCCGCTCACCTCCTGTCAGCGGTAACGCTAACAGGCCCGGGGCGCTCCCGCGCGACCGCGCGGGAGCCGCGAACGGCCCCCGCCGACCCGCGGCACGCCTGGTCGGCGGCCTGACTCTGCCAGGCAACTGCCAGGAACGGTAGGTAGTCTGCCTCGCCATGAACTGGCAGCGGCACGTCAACAAAGCGCTGGTCAGGTTCACCGGATTCCAGATCGAGCGAGTCGGGAACACGCCCCCTCCCCCGCCCGCTCCCGAGATCAGACCGCCCGCGGATCCGCTAACCGACCGGCTGCTCGAATCCCCCGTCTTCCTCCTGTCCCCCGTGCGGTCCGGCTCCACGCTCCTGCGCGCGATCCTCAACGCCCACCCGGACCTGCACGCCCCGCACGAACTGCACGTACGCCGGTTGCGGGTGCAGTTCGGCACCCCGCTGGCGGCCAGGGCGATGGCCGCGCTCGGGCACAACCAGGCCGATCTGGAACACCTGCTCTGGGACCGGGTGCTGCACCGCGAGCTGGTCCGCAGCGGCAAGCGGTACGTCGTGGACAAGACCCCCGCCAACGCCTTCGCCCACCAGCGCATCGCCGCCTGCTGGCCGGACGCCCGCTTCGTCTTCCTGCTGCGCCACCCCGCCTCCATCGCCACGTCCTGGCACGAGGCCGGCCCCGACCGGCGCACCCCCGAGGAGGCCGCCCTCGACGCCCTGCGGTACATGAAGGCCGTGCAGAAGGCCAGGGCCGCGCTGCCGGGGCTGACCGTCAGGTACGAGGAGCTGAGCGCCGAGCCCGAGCGCGTCACCCGCGAGATCTGCGCGTTCCTCGGCCTGGAGTGGGAGCCGCGGATGCTCTCCTACGGCGAGCAGCAGGTGCTGGAGAAGGGGCTCGGCGACTGGCGGGACAAGATCAGGACCGGAAGCGTCCAGCCCGCCCGCGAGCTGCCCTCCCCCGACCGGATCCCCGACCCCCTCAAGCCCATCGCCCGGACCTGGGGGTACCTCGCGTGAAGATCCGCTACCTGATGCTGCACGCCTACGGCATGGGCGGCACGATCCGCACGGTGGTCAACCAGGCGAACGCGATGACCGCGGCCGGGCACGACGTCGAGCTGGTCAGCCTGGTACGGCGGCGCGCGACCCCGCAGTTCGCGATCGACCCCCGCATCACCGTCACCACGCTGGTGGACCAGCGCGAGGGCAGGCAGCCCGACTCCGTCGGCCGCAGGGCGTGGCGGCGGATCCGCGGCAAGATCGTGCCGCGCGGCGAGTTCGCCGCCGACTACTTCACCGAGCGGGTGGAACGCGCCGCGATGGACTACGTCTCCGGCCTGAGCGGCGGCGTCCTGGTGACGACCAGGCCCGCGCTGAACCTGATCTCCGCCCGGCGCACCCCCGCCGACGTCGTCAGGATCGCGCAGGAGCACATGAACCTGTCCGCCTACCCCGACACTATCCGCGGGGAGATCGCCCGCCACTACGGCAAGTTCGCCGCGATCACCGTGCTGACCAGGACCAACAAGCACGAATACCAGCGCCTGCTGCCGGACACGCCGGTGGTGGTGATCCCGAACGCCGTCCAGCGCGTGCAGCAGGAACGTTCCCGGCAGGTCGAGCCGGTCGTGGTGGCGGCCGGGCGGCTGGTGCCACAGAAGGGGTTCGACCTGCTCATCGAGGCGTTCGCGCAGGTCGTACGGGTGCATCCGGAGTGGCGGCTGCGCGTCTTCGGCACCGGGCCGCGCCGCAGCCAGCTCAGCGGGCTCGTCGCCCAGCACGGGGTGGGCGACCACGTGACGCTGCCCGGCCGTACCGAGCGGCTGGAGAAGGAGCTGGCCGAGGCGTCGGTCTACGCGCTCAGCTCCCGCTTCGAGGGTCTGCCCATGGTGATGATCGAGGCCATGACGCACGCGCTGCCCGTGGTCGCCTTCGACTGCCCGACCGGGCCACGGGACGTGCTGACCGACGGCGTGGACGGCGTCCTGGTGCCGCCCAGGGACGTGGACGCGCTGGCCGCGGCGCTGATCCGGGTGATCGGCGACCGGGAGCTGCGGGTGCGGATGGGCGAGGCGGCGGCGGCGACGTCGCGGGCGTACGGGCCGGAGGTGGTGATGCCGATGTGGGAGGAGCTGTTCTCCGGGCTGACGCGGGGGCAACAGGTGGCGGACAACCTCTGGACGGGCCGCTGACGGTCCCGGCACGGAAAGATCTACCTGGTGGATCCGCCGGTGGCGGCGAGGTTTCTAACGATTTGGTCACATATTTTGCCTCAAATCGTTAAAAGCATGCCAAACCGGGCGGCAGCCTGGGGTGCATGCGTAACCGGAAAGCTCGACTCACCGCGTTCGCAGGCGCCTTCGCCCTGGTCACGGGGCTGGGCGTGCCCGCGTACGCGCAGACCGCCGCCCCCTCCGTCGCCGTCCCCGCCCTCGCCACCCCCGCCACCCCCGCCCTCGCCGCCTCCGCCGCCGACGCCGGGGCGCCGGCCGTTCACGGCCGGGCCGCCTACCTGATGGACGCCCGGTCCGGCGCCGCCCTGTTCGGCAAGGCCGCCGACACCCGCATGCCGATCGCCAGCCTCACCAAGACGATGACGGCGTACGTCGTCCTGCAGTCGGCCAAGCCCACGGACATGGTGGAGATCGCCGCCCAGGACGCGCGGTACGCCGAGGACGGCGGCGGCACCACCGCCGACCTGCGGCCCGGCGACCGGCTGCCGGTCGGCGAGCTGCTCTACGCGCTCATGCTGCCCTCGGGTGCCGACGCCGCCCACGCGCTGGCCCGTACGTACGGGCCCGGCGTGCCGGGGTTCGTCGCCAAGATGAACGCCACCGCCCGCTCGCTCGGCATGAACGACACCCGTTACGTCAACGCCGACGGGCTGCCGACGCCGGCGGGCGACGGCTGGTCCACCGCCCGCGACCAGGCCGTACTGGCCGCCAAGGCCCTCCAGGTGCCGCTGATCGAAGGCGTGGCCGGGACCCGGTACCACGAGCTGGCCGCGACCGGCGAGCACGGCGCGTACGGCTGGCGCAACACCAACCGCCTGCTCGCCGAGCCGGGGGTGATCGGGTTGAAGACGGGGTTCACCCGCGCGGCGGGGTACAGCCTGGCCTTCGCCGGCGATCGGGACGGGCACCGGCTGGTGGGCGTGATCCTGGGCGAGTCGGTCTCCAGCCGCCGCTTCGACACCGCCCAGGCCCTCCTCACCTGGGCCCCCACCCGCGCCTCCGCCTGACCCACCACCAAACCCCTCACCACCTGACAGGCGTCGCCTCCGGGGCGGCTGGTTGTCCGCATGATGGACGCTCGTGATCTCTTGGGTTAGTTTGCCCGGCATGAACGTTCGCATCGCGATGAGCGTGCTGTCCGCGGCGCTCGTGCTCGCCGCCCCGCTCCCCGCCCACGCCGCCACTCCCAGCCCCGGCCTGGGCCTCGGCTGGGAGCTGAAGGAGACCGGCGTGACCGCCCGCTTCCGCGGTCTCGCGCCCGTCAGCAGGGACGTGGTGTGGGCCGCCGGCACCGGCGGAACCGTCCTGCGCACCGTGGACGGCGGCCGCACCTGGCAGAACGTCTCCCCACCCGGCACCGAGTCCCTCCAGTTCCGCGACGTGGAGGCGTTCGACGCCCGCCACGCCCTGGTCCTGTCGATCGGCACGGGCACGGACGGCCGCGTCTACCGCACCGAGGACGGCGGCCGCACCTGGACCGAGTCCTTCAGGAACGACGAGCCGAACGCCTTCTACGACTGCATGGCCTTCTTCGATCGCCGCCACGGCCTGGCCATGAGCGACCCGGTGGACGGCAGATTCCGCCTCCTGGCCACCGAGGACGGCGGGCGGAGCTGGCGGGTTCTCCCGTCCACCGGCATGCCGGACGCGCTGCCCGGCGAGGCCGGTTTCGCGGCGAGCGGTCAGTGCCTGGTGACCGCGGGCGGGCGGGACGCCTGGATCGCCACCGGCGGCGGCGAGCGGTCGCGCGTGTTCCGTTCGGCCGACCGCGGGCGTACGTGGACCGTCTCCGACACCCCGATCCCGGCCGCCGACCCCGCGAAGGGCGTCTTCGCGCTGGCCTTCCGCGACCGGCACCGCGGGATCGCGGTCGGCGGCGACTACCAGCCCGGCCTCCCCTCCCCGAACGCCGCCGCGGTCACCAGGGACGGGGGCGCCACCTGGCGGACCGCCACGACCCCGCCGCCCGCGTACCGGTCGGGGGTGACGTGGCTGCCGCACCTGCCGTTCGCGGCCATCGCCGTCGGGCCCACGGGCAGCGACGTGACGTACTCCGGCGGGACCCGCTGGGAGACCTTCGACGGCGGCTCGTTCGACACGGTCTCGTGCACCCCGGACCTGTCCTGCTGGGCCTCCGGCGAACAGGGCCGCATAGCCCGTCTCCGCCTCCGCTAGCGCGGCGGAGGCACGGGTCAGCGGACGCCGCGGGGTCTGAACTGGATGCTGATCCGCGGCCCCGCGGGCCGGGCGGTCTTGGGGATGGCGTGCTCCCACGTCCGCTGGCAGCTGCCGCCCATGACGATCAGGTCGCCATGGCCGAGGTCGCGGCGGATCGAGGGGCCGCCGCCGCGCGGGCGCAGCAGGAGCGGACGCGGGCTGCCGACCGAGACGATCGCGACCATGGTGTCCTCGCTGCTGCCCCGGCCGACGGTGTCGCCGTGCCAGGCCACGCTGTCGCGGCCGTCGCGGTAGAAGCACAGGCCCGCGGTGCGGAAGGGCTCGCCCAGTTCCTCGCCGTAGTGGGCGTCGAGCGCCGCTCTGGCCTGGTCGAGGACGGGGTCGGGCAGCGTCTCGCCCTCGTCGTAGAACTTCAGCAGGCGCGGGACGTCGAGGACCCGGTCGTACATGCGGCGGCGCTCGGCGCGCCACGGCACCGTCTCGGCCAGCCGCGCGAACAGCGTGTCGGCCCCCGTCAGCCAGCCGGGCCGCAGGTCGATCCAGGCCCCGTGGTCGAGGTACGTCCGGCGGACCGTGGCGCCCAGCCGCCCGACGCCGAGCTCCTCGTCGAGACCCAGCAGGGATGCTTGGAACGCGGCTTTCATGAGGCCGAGTCTATGCCATTGTTCAAACACATATTCGACTCGGGGCCGGTGGAAGGCGCCCGGCCTGTGCGGTACGCAGTCCGTACAGGCCGGGCGGGTCGCCGCCGGCGGGCGCCAGGCCCGCGCAGGACGATCACCCGAGCTCTTCCCCACCGGGACCGGCCCTTAACACGGATCCTGTAACGTCTTGCCAGTGTTGACACGTTACATGGCCGGGGTGGTCGCGGCCCGGACCGGCGATGAGATGTCCGGGCCCGCCCTCCTGGTGGCCGGGCTCGCCGCCACCGGGTCGCCGCTGCTGGGGGCGTCGCTGCTGGCCGGGCTGACCGTCTCGGCGGCCGTCGGTGGGCCGCTGCTCGGCGTGCTGCTGGACCGCGCCCGCCGTCCGGGCCGCTTGCTGGCGTTCTGCCTGCTCGGGTACGCGGCCGGCCTGCTGCTGGTGGCGGGCGGCGTCGGGCGGGTGCCCGGGACGGCGCTGGTGGCGCTGGCCGTCGTGACCGGGCTGGCCGGCCCCGCGCTGACCGGCGGCTGGACGGGACAGCTCCCCCTGGTCTCCGGGCCCGACGGGGGGCGGCTGGCCCGGGCCACCACGCTCGACGCCATGACGTACAACGTGGCGGGACTGGCCGGTCCGGCGGCGGTCGGCGTGGTCGCGGCCGTGGCCGGCGGGACGGCGGCGGTGCTCGTCTCCGTGACCCTCCTCCTGACCGCCCTCCCCGCAGCCTGGACCCTGCCCACCCGCGCCCCCCGCGACCGGCCGATCGGCGGTGACCTGCCCGCAGGCGACCGGCCGGTCGGCGGGCGGCGGCGCTTCGGCCGCCTCACCTCGCCGGTACGGGCTGCGGGAGCGGTCATGCGGGAGATGGCGGCCGGGGTTCGGGCGGTGCTCGGGAACCGGGTGCTGGGGCGGGCCACCGCCGGGTCGATGGTCTCGTGCGCCGGGGCGGGCATGTTCGTGGTGTCGGCGCCTGTGCTGGGACTGGAGCTCACGGGCGACAGCAGCCGCGGCACGCTGCTGCTGGCCGTCACGGCGGCGGCCGGGCTGGCCGCGAACGGACTCCTGGCCTGGCGCGGCGGCCCCCGCAGGAGGAACCCGACACCGTCGTGGGACGCGACCCTAGCCTGGTCCACCGCGCTGATCGGCGCGGGCATGGCCTTGGCCGCCATGGCCGCAACAGCCGCAGCCGGCACGGCAGGAACGGCCGCAACGGGTACGGCCCTGGCGGGATCTGCCCCGGCGGGGACAGCCCTGGCCGGGACAGCTGGGGCGTACTGGATCGCGGTGGTCGCGGCGGGGCTGGTGGGCGCGGGCGAGGGGCCGCAGTTGACGGCGCTGTTCGCGGTGCGGCAGCGCGAGGCCCCCGCCGGGCTGCGCAGTCAGGTGTTCACGACCGGCGCCAGCCTCAAGATCACCTCCTTCGCCGTCGGATCGGCGCTGGCGGGCCCGCTGAGCGCCCACGCGGCCGGCGCCGCCCTGCTGACCGGAGCGGCCTTACAGGCCGTGGCCGCCTGCGTCCTCCTCCGCCGCCGCGGTTAGCGGCCGTCATCAGGGGGCCGCGGGCACCGGCAGGCGGCGGTCGGGCGCGTGCGTGAGCAGCCAGTCCGGGGGCGCGGTGGGCGCGGGTGTCAGGGGGTGGGCGCGGGCGCCAGGAGGGTGGGCGCGGGTGCCAGGAGGGTGGGCGCGGGTGCCAGGAGGGTGGGCGCGGGTGCCAGGAGGGTGGGCGCGGGTGCCAGGAGGGTGGGCGTGGGTGCCAGGAGGGTGGGCGCGGGTGCCAGGAGGGTGGGCGTGGGTGTCAGGGGGGTGGTTGGGGGCGGGCGCGGTGGGCGGCGACGCGGGCGCGGGTGGCGCAGCGGGTGCCGCAGTAGCGGCGGGGGCTGCCCCCGCCCAGGTCGAGGTACGGCCGTCCGCACCCCGCGGCCGCGCACAACCCGCCCGGAACGCGCTGATGGTCGGCGACCAGCACGGCCAGGGCCATCGCCGAGGAGGCCAGGAACCACTCGGCCCACGGCGCGTCGTCGCCGCTGTCGACGTGGAGGTGCCAGGACGTCGTGCCCCGGTGGCTGGTCAGCCTGGGCGGCCGGGCGGTCTCGGCGAGCAGGCGGTTGAGCAGGCCCGCCGCCTCCCCGGCGTCGCGCGCGCCCAGCACGTCGCGCAGCCGGGCCGCCGCCGCGCGCATCGCGGCCACGTCGGAGTCGTCGAGGCCCAGGTCGCCGTGCTCGCCGTGGCGGCGCAGGACGTCCGTCACCGAGGCGGGCGTCGGCTCTTCGTGCAGCAGCGCCACGCACAGCTCGACGGCTCTGACGGCCATCGCCCTGGTCGAGTGAACCTCCACGCGGCAAGCGTATCCACGGCGGGGCTCCCCCTGCCCCGCCGCGGATCCTGCCCCGCCGCGGACCGTGCCCCGCCGCGGACCGTGGTTCGGCGTCAGCCGCCGCAGGCGGCGAAGACGAAGCTGTCCTTGAGCACGGTGTACCGGTCCCTGACCCGTACGGCGCCCGTCCCGGTGTCGACCTGGACGATGGTCATCCTGGACGAGCCGGACACCAGGTGCAGCGTGACCTGCGTGTCGCCGGTCCAGTCGATCATGCTGAGCTCGCCGTCCGGCAGCTTGATCTTCCTGCGTCCGGTGACCTCGTCGGTGGCGAGGTCGTAGGTGAGCAGCTCGGTCTTCCTGCCGCGGATCACGACCGCCGCCGTGTGCCCGTCGCCGGCCAGCGCCTGCGGGCCGTTGGCGGCCACGACCTGCGGCGGCGTGACGCGTACGAGATGCTCGCCCGTCTGGTCGCGGACGACCAGGTCGGTGACGGAGTCGTCGGACTCGATCGTGGACAGCACCTCGTCGCCGTCGCCGCTGAACCCGAGGAGGGTCTCGTCGGCGGGCACGGTGCCGAGCAGGGCGCCGGTCGCGGTGTCGAAGATCTTCGTGGCGGCGGGCCTGTCGCTCTGTACCACGACGGCCAGCCGCGCGCCGTCGTCGGAGAGCTGCAGCGTCACCTCGTTCTGGGCGACCCGCGGCAGCGCGTCCTTCGGCAGCAGCGTGAGGCCGCCGCCGAGCACGCGGACGGCCGGCCGCCCGGCCTTGGTGAGGTACGCCACGCGCTGCCCGTCGCCGCTGACCGCGATCGGCGCCGGCGAGGTGACGGTGGACCTGCGCCTGGCGTCGAGCGCGACGACCTGGGCGTCGGGCAGCGTCATGCGCCTGCCGTCGTGCATGACCAGCCGCCACTGCCCGCAGGGCCTGGACGCGCCGTCCTTGTCCGGGCAGCCCTTGACGGAGGCGTACCGGATGCTGTCGTGGCCGTGCTGTGGCGCGGCCTGGGCGGCGGCCGGCACGGCGGTGAGGGTGAGCAGGGCTGCGGTCAGCAAAGGGACGATTCTCACGATGGTCACTCCCCCGGGAACACGATGGTGTGCGGGTCGGGGCCAACCTTGTACGTGTCCGTACGGCGGGCCTGGCCGGAAGCGGGGTCGACGGTGAGCACCCGTACCACCGTCGACTTCGTGGTGCTGCTGTCGTAGGAGTAGGCGACGAGCGTTCCGTCAGGGGTCCAGCGGGCGTGGTCGGGCGGGGTGTCGCTGGTGAGCGGCAGGTTCACGCCGTCGGAGAGCCGGGCGGTCTCCAGGTCGTACGTGCGCATCCGGGGCGGACCGCCACGGCTGCCGCCGGAGCTGAACGCGGCGACGGTGTGCCCGTCGGCGGACAGCGCGAGGGTGACGGCGTTGGCGACGAACTGGGGGGCCGGGCTCCGCAGCGCGCGGCCGTCGAGCCCGTAGGAGTGCAGCCATTTGGTGCCGTCGCTCAGGTCGCGGGTGGTGAGCACCTCGTCCCCGTCGCCGCTGAAGCCGGCCGGTTCGCCCTTGACGGTCAGGCCGGTGATCCTGCCGGTGGCCAGGGTGAGCACCTCGGCGTGGCCCCGGCGGCCGACGAGGACCCGGTCGCCGGCCGGTGAGAGGTAGAGGGCGTCGTCCTCGCCGGGCCGGAGGGACCTGGGCAGCTCCCTGACCGGGCCGCCGGCCGCCGCCCGTACGACCAGCCGGTGGTCGCGGGCCCGCTGGTAGACGATGGTCCGGCCGTCGCCGCTGAGGGCGAACAGGGAGGTCGCGCGGTCCTTGGCGCGGGCGGCGGAGTCGCCGACGGTGACGGTGCGGCCGTCCCGCAGGAGCAGGTGCCAGGGGCCGCACGGGGACGTGCCCTCGACGGGCAGCTCGCAGGCGGTGACCCAGGCCGCGCGGGCCTGCGGCGGCCCGGTGCGCGCAGGTGCGGCGGCGGCCGGCAGCCCCAGCCCGCCGGCGACCGCCGGCGCGAGGAGCGCGACGGCCGCTGAGGATAGCCTCATGAGTGGTGATCCTTTCGCTCACCTGGTTAGACCCATGGGCACGGTGGCGAGTTGGTCACATGTAGGCCACGCTTCAGGGCAGCGGGCGCCGCCCCGCGAAGCCCAGATCCGTACGGTGGTACCAGGCGAGCTCGGGCTCCCCCTCGATCCAGCACAGCCGCACCGAGGACCCGCCGAGCACCGAGGGGAAGTCGATCAGCAGCGGCGCGACGCCCTTGACCTCGATTCCCTGCTCGCTCCACCGGGTCAGCGTCTCTTCGATGCGCGCCTCGATCGCCTTGATCTCGGGCAGCCCGCCGAGCCGCGACCCGCCGGCGGCCTCCCGGTCGAAGGCGATCTCGGCCAGGTCGGCGCGGCCCGCGACGATCTCCCGCGCCTCGGCGATGATGCCGGGCAGCAGGGCGCGCGCCTCGTCCAGGGTGAAGATCCGGTCCATGCGGAAACGCTACCCGTTCGGCTGGTAGGCGTGGATGAGAAGCCGCTCGGCCTCGTCGAAGTAGTCGTCGAGGTAGGCCGCCGCCTCCTCGGTGCGGCCGGCCGCCAGCAGGGCGAGCAGCGCGCGGTTGCGGTCGATGAACGGCTCGTGGAAGGCGCGCGGGTTGTCCATCACGTGGAAGACCAGGCGCAGCTCGGCCAGGAGCTGCCGCATGGCCTCGTCGAGGCGGGGGCTGCCGTGCAGGCCGACCAGGGCCTGGTGGTAGCGGATGTTGGCGGTGCCGACGCCCTGCCAGTCGCCCTGGGCGGCGGCCCGCTCGGCGTCGCGCACGGCCTCCTCGATGAGCGCCAGCGCCTGCCGCGACGCCGTGCGCCGGACGGCGGCCCCTTCGAGCACCCGCCGCATCGTGTAGAGGTCGGAGACGTCCTCCACGGACGGGAGCCGGACGAAGACGCCCCGGTTGAGCCGGTGGTCGAGCAGGCGTTCGTGGCCGAGCAGGCGGAACGCCTCGCGCAGCGTGTTGCGCGAGACGCCGAGCCCTTCGGAGATGACCTCCTCCGACAGCCGCTCGCCCGGCGGGAAGGCGCCTTCGATGATGCTGTCGCGGAGGATGTCGGCCACGCGCTCGGCCGTGCTGCTGCGGCTCAGTCTCGACCGGTGCCGGGCGAGGTCCGCGACCACGTCTTCCACGTTCGCCAGGGAATCATGGAGCAAACCTCTTGTCGAATTGTTCAACAATCCTTACGTTGAAACTATCCCCTCGACCATCTGGGAGCCTTCGATGTCAAGCTCCGCGCACCAGACCCGCCGGGTGATCCTCGCCGCCCTCGTCGGCACGTCCCTGGAGTGGTACGACTTCTTCCTCTACACCACGGCCGCGACGCTGGTCTTCGGCAAGCTGTTCTTCCCGTCGCTCGACCCGCTCAACGCGACGCTGGCGGCCCTGACCACCAACGCCGTCGCGTTCGTCGCCAGGCCGCTCGGCGGCGTGGTGTTCGGGCACTTCGGCGACCGGGCCGGCCGCAAGACCGTGCTGGTCGTGACGCTGCTGCTGATGGGCCTGTCCACGTTCCTCATCGGCCTGCTTCCCGGCTACGCGAGCGTGGGGGTGGCCGCGCCCGTCCTGCTGGCCGTGCTCCGCTTCGTCCAGGGCTTCGGGCTCGGCGGCGAGTGGGGCGGCGCGGTGATCATGTCGCTGGAGCACGGCGACAGCAGGCGGCGCGGCTTCAACGCGAGCTGGCCGCAGGTGGGCGTGCCCGCCGGGTACGTGCTGGCCACCGGCCTGCTCGCGATCCTGTCCTTCGCCCTGTCGGACGCGGCCTTCCAGTCGTGGGGATGGCGGGTGCCGTTCCTGCTGTCGGGCGTGCTGGTGCTCGTCGGGCTGTGGGTGCGCACGCGGGTCACCGAGTCGCCGCTGTTCTCCCGCGTCGAGAAGCACGGCGCCACGGCCAGGATGCCGCTGGTCGAGGTGCTGCGCACGCATCCGCGGGCGCTGCTGTCGGCGTTCACCGCGCGCATCGGGGTGGACGTGGCCTTCTACACCTTCACCGCGTACATCATCGTCTACCTCACCGGGCAGCTGAAGCTGGAGCGGTCGGTGGCGCTGTACGCGGTGCTGATCGGCTCGCTGCTGCAACTCGCCCTGATCCCGCTGTTCGGCGCGCTGTCGGACCGGCTGGGCCGGCGGCCGGTCTACTTCGCGGGCGTGCTGGCGGCGGCCGTGTGGGTGTTCGCGTTCTTCCCGCTGCTGGACACGAAGTCGTTCCCGCTGATCGTGCTGGCGGCGGTGGTCGCGCTGGCCGCCCACGCCGCCATGTACGGCCCGCAGGCCGCCTTCATCGCCGAGCTGTTCAGCACCCGCCTGCGCTACAGCGGCGCGTCCATGGGCTACCAGGTGGCCGGGATCGTCGGCGGCGCGCTGGCCCCGATCATCGCGCTCAAGCTCTTCGACCTGTACGGCACCACCCTCGCCGTGTCCCTGTACGTGGTTGTCGCGCTGGCCGTCACCACCGTAGGTTCGGCCATCGCCCCGGAAACCCGCGACCTGGACATCGCCGCCGGCGAGAGCGGCACCGCCAGGAGGCTGCCCGGCCAGGTGGGTCCCTTCGCCTGAAAGCGGAGGAAGGCGGGAACGCCGCGAAGGCGTGGGCGGCGGCTGCCACCGCCGCCCACGCGAGCCGCTCAGGCGCCGCTCTCAGACGGCGGTCTCGGGCTCGGTGACCCGCGGGCGCCTGCGCCAGTCGCCCTTGAACGCCGCCATCGAGGCCAGGAACACGACCTGGCCGGCCAGCGCCACGGCGAGCCAGGTGCCCCAGCCGCCCGCGGAGACCACCATGGGCGAGACGACCAGCAGCACCACGATCATGACGCGGACGACCATGCCCCAGATGCCCAGCGCCGAGCCCTGCAGGCGCGACTCGACGTCCTCGGCGTTCTCGGAGAAGTTGGCCATCCACGGCACGTACGCGACGCCCATGAACAGGAAGAGCAGCGCGTAGACGGCGGTGACGTGCCCCGCCGGGACGCCGGGGCCGACCAGGCTGATGAAGTAGGCCAGGGTGAGGACGGTCAGCGCGGTGCCGGCGGCCGTGAACGGCTTGCGCAGCCGCAGCCGGTCGGAGACCCGGCCGACGACGACCACGGCCACCGCGTTGAGCACGATGCCGAGCGCCACCACCCGGTTGGCCCCCGCGGGCTCCAGGCCGAACGCCTCCACCAGGATCGTCTGCCCGAAGATCGCGAACGTCCAGTAGAGCACCTGCCAGCCGGTGTTGCCCAGGACGTGGGCCCACAGGTGGGGATGCCGGAACAGCTCACGCACCCGTCCGGCGTCGACCTTCTCCTCCGCCGCCACGGCCTCCTCGGCGTCGAGCACCTGGGCCCGCAGCGCGGCCGACGGCTCGGCGATCTTCCAGACGATGACCGCGCACATGGCCAGCGAGACGACGCCCATGATGATCGCCTGCGACTGCCAGGCGTTGTCGAACAGCGGCAGCGTGAACCCGGCGATGAACGAGGCCAGGAAGGACGCACCGACCGGCCCCCACGTCCAGAACGCGAACGCCTGGGCGCGGCCGAGGCGCGGGGAGAAGTCGCGGACGAGGGAGGCGGTGATGGTGATCCCGGCGCCCTCGATGAACAACATCAGGCAGCGCACCCAGAACAGGCCGGCCACGGTGTCCACGGTGGCGAGCAGGAAGTTGCAGGCCGCCGTGACGGTGAGGGTGGGCACCAGGAGCGTGACCCGTCCCCAGCGGTCGGACAGGATGCCGCCGACGCCCGCCGACAGGCCGCCGATCAGGACCGATCCCGCGGCGAGCAGGCCGTAGACCGTGAGCGACATGCCCAGGTCCTTCATCAGCAGCGGCAGGATCGTGGCGAGCGTGGTCTCGAAGTTGGCCACCAGGCTCGCCAGCACGGCTATCGCCAGCAGGAAGATCCGCCGACGACCGACCGGGTACACGCTCAGCTCGCGGACATAGAACGGCTTCATTCCCATCCTCCGGGGACGGTGTGTGACGGTCGCTCTAGAACGCGTTTCTAGTTGCCTCAGAGTTGCCCTTCTCAGGGGTGTTCGTCAACGGCGGCGGCGGTCACGATGTGATCTCGATCACAGCATTCCCGTTGTGACGGAATCGCTCCCGATTCACAGAACAACCACCCGCGAATAGGCATAAACTGCGCGCCTGTGAGCCTGCCTGTACGTGAACGTTCCCCCCGGCCCGGCGGCGGCCGGCACCGCCGCCCCGTGCCCACGTCCCTGCCGCCGGACGCGCCCATGCTCGTGCTGGCCACCCCCGGCGGCACCGGCGGCGTGGCCGAAGAGATCGCGGCCGTGGTGCGGGTCGACAACCCGCAGATCGAGGTACGGCTCACCGCCGTCGCCGACCTGGCAGACTCGCTGCCCGCGGGCCGCGACGCCGTCGTGGTGCCCCTGCTCACCTGGGACGACCCGGTCGTCATGGCCGAGATCGGCAAGGCCATCGCGGCCGCCGGCTCCGGCGCGGTCGCCACCGAGGCGCTCGGCCCCCACCCGCTGCTCGCCGAGGCCCTGCACATCAGGCTGGCCGAGCGCGGCCTGGCCAGGGCCGACCGCGTCCGCCTGCTCAACGTCTCCAGCCCCGTCGACGCCGTCATCCTCGGCACGGTGGGCGGCGAGCGCGCGGTGCACGCCGTCCAGGCCACGGCCGTGCTGCTGGCCTCCAGGCTCACGCTGCCGGTGGTCGCCGCCTCGCTGGACAGCGAGCCCGGCGTGGACGTCGCCGCCCGGCGCCTGCGCGCCGCCGGGGCCGAGCGGCTGGCCATCGCGCCCTGCCTGATCGGTCACGAGGCCCCGGCGGAGATCGTCGAGCGCGCCGCCGCCGCCGTCGAGGCCGGTCACGCCGAGCCGCTCGGCGCGCACAGCGCCGTCGCCGAACTTGTCGCGCGGGCTTACGGCAGTCAGCTGGCGACTTGACACCCTTGTAAAGATCGCTACAGTCGCGTTACCTTCTGCGCATGCGGCGCGTGACGGTCATCGGCGAGCGAATCGGACTTCGTGACCTCACCGACGCCGACGTCGTCCCGCTGCACTCCGTCTACGGCGATCCGGCGGCCACGCAGCACATGCCGTTCGCGCCGCGCAGCGTGCAGGAGGTCGCCGCCCTGGTCGGCCAGGCCATGGAGGCGGCCGCCGCCGAGCCGCGCCGCCTCTACGTGCTGGCCGTCGTGGACGCCGACCGGCGGCACGTGATCGGCGTGGCCCGCCTGAAGATCGACCCCGACCTGCCCCACAGCGGCGAGATCGGCTTCGGCCTCCATCCCGACCAGTGGGGCCGCGGCATCGGCACCGACCTGGTCCGGCTGCTGCTGTCGTTCGGCTTCAAGCAGCTCGGGCTGCACCGCGTCTGGGGCGCGCGGTCGCCGGCCAACCTGCCCGCCCAGCTCGCCATGCTGACGGCCGGCATGGTCGAGGAGGGACGGATCCGGCACCACGTGCACACCCCGCACGGCTGGCGCGACTCCATCGTGCACGCGGCGATCCAGGACGAATGGACCGAACGCTAGCGGCGACGAGTGGACGGCGAGTGGCGCGCGGCGGAATTGTCGGTGGCACGTCCTACGATGAGCCTCCTCACGGAGGGATAGCCGCATGCCTGACTCGCTGATCGTGCCCCTGTTCGTCACCACCGACCTCCCGCCGCCCGCGGACCTGGCCGAGTTCGGTGAGCTGCTGGCCCGCACGGCGCGGGTGCTCGGCCCCGGCGGCTCCGAGGCGGTCCTGTCCGGCAAGGTGTTCTGGCTCGACCGGCCGGTGCTGCCGGCGCAGCGGCCCGCCGCCGACGACGAGCTGCGCTTCGCCGGGATGCTCGGCCACCTCCTCACGTCCGGGCCCGGCGTCCGCGAGGTGGTGGCCGGCCTGCGGCGGGCGATCGGCGCGGCGGTGACCGAGCGCTACGGCGACGTGGGCGCGGCGCCCGCCGTGTTCGCGATCCGCGACCGCGACGTGCGCGAGCGCACCCCCGACTCGGCCCTGCCCGTCGACAGCCGGCGGGCCGCCGAGCTGGTCGGCGCGGCCCGGTGAGGACACTCCCGGGCGGGGTAGTCCAGAGGCATGCTCTATGGCAAGGAACACGTGCAGCGCTATCAGGCCACCGACGGCGCGGAGGGGCACGACTGGAACAACACCACCGTCCTGCTCCTGACCACCAAGGGGCGTAACTCCGGCAAGCCGTACACCACGCCGCTGATCTACCAGCGGTTCGGTGACGACTTCCTCGTGGTCGCCTCCAAGGGCGGCGACCCCGAAGATCCCCAGTGGTACAAGAACCTGCTGGCCCATCCCGACGTCGAGGTGCAGGTCAAGGGCGACAGGTTCAAGGCCCGCGCCCGCACCGCCGCGGAGGAGGAGAAGCCCGCGATGTGGCGGACGATGACCAGCACCTGGCCCCAGTACGACGAATACCAGGAGAAGACCGACCGCCGGATCCCGGTGGTCGTGCTCGAACGCGCCACCTAGGCAGTCACCGGGCCTCGCCGGCCTTCCGAGCGGTCACCAGGGCCTCGTCGGCCTCGGGGAGCCAGGAGCCCGGCGGGCGGCGCAGCCAGTGGCGGGCCCGTCCCAGCTCGGCGACGGCGGCCAGGAGCGCCGCGAGGCCCGGGTGCCGCAGGCCCTCGGGATGCACCAGGTTCTGCAGGCCGAGCGGCACGGGCTCGGCCAGCGGCCTGTTCACCGCGCCCGGGATCCCACCGATCCCGGAACGCGGGAGCCCGTCCCGTTCGTTGGCCGGGCATGGCTGACATCCCCTACGACCGCAAAGAGCAGTTCAAGCAGATCGAGAGCGGCCTGCTCCCCGGCGAGCAGATCATCGCCGTCTACGACGCGATCGGGGCGGGCACCGGGTTCCTGGGGCTCACGGACCGGCGGGTGATCGTGCAGGACAAGTCGTTCGTGGGCAAGCGCATCGCGATCACCAGCATCCCCTACGCCAAGATCTCGGCGGTGAGCGTCGTGAGCAACAAGTCGCTGGCCGGCGGGTTCTTCTCCTCGGGCGCCATCGCCATCCACGTCGGCACGCACACCTACGAGGTGGACTTCCGCGGCGACAACAAGGCCCACCACGTGCACAACGTCATCCTCCACTACATTTCGCAGGCCTGATCGGCGTCACGCGTGGTCTCGTGGGCAGGGTTGAGCGTATTCTGCCGGTGATCACGAAGGGGGCGAGTTGCGGCGTTCCGTACGTGCCCGCGCGGCCGGTCTCGGCGTGCTGCTGACGCTCCCGGCCTGCGCCGGGCCTCCCGGGCGGGACGTCCCGTCCGCACCGGCGGTGAGCCTCACGGTCCAGGCCCGCTGCCCCCGGCCCGGCGGCGACGACCTGCGCGCCGAGCCCGTACGGTCACCGTGGCGGACGGTCCCGGCGGGCGACGGGCACGGCACGCTCGACCGGCTCGCGGTCGCCCCCGACGGGGCGGTGTGGGCGGTGCGTTCCGTCCAGCGCGAGACGTCCGCCGGGATGGAGACGACGTCCGGCGGGCTGGGCCGGTGGGACGGCGCCCGCTGGCGCACGTACGCGCTGCCGTCCCGGATGACGGTGGCCGCCGTCGGAGCGGTCTCGGGCGAGCGGGCGTGGGCCTTCGGGACCGGCGACGACGAGCGTCCCGGCCTGGTCGCCGGCGTCGCGGACGGCGCCGTGAGCGCCTCCACGCCGCTCAAGGAGGGCGCCTCGGCCATCGGCCTGCACGGCACCGCGGCGAGCGGCCCGTGGGCCGTGTCCGGGCGCGACGCGCTGCGCTGGGACGGCTCGGCCTGGCGCGCGTACCGGCTGCCCGCCCCGGCCCGCGCCCTCGGCGGCGAGGGCGCGGACGTGTGGACGGTGGGCGAGACCGCGCACGACCCCGCGGCCCGCTGGAACGGCGCCGCGTGGCAGGCGGTGCACCTGCCCGAGCCGGGCGCGCCCGAGGGTGCGCGGTCGGCCCGGACGGAGCTCGGCGACGTGGCCGTGCTCGGGCCGGACGACGTGTGGGTGGTCGGCGGGGTGTCCTGGTTCCCGCCCGACGAGTACGACGAGCAGGGCGAGCCCCTGGAACGCCGCCGCCCGCTGGCCCTGCACTGGGACGGCTCGGCCTGGCGGTGCCGCTGGGGCCCGGAGGGCGCGGCCTTCACCGAGGCCGAGCCCGACGGCCGGGCGGGCCTGTGGGTGCTCGACTCGACCCGCTCCCGGCTGCACCACTACGCGGCCGGCCGCTGGACGACGACGAGCGTGCGCGGCACGGTCACCGCCCTGGCCCGCCGCCCCGGCACCACCGAGGTGTACGCGGCGGGCTGGACCGGCCCCGAGGGCGACCTGACCAGGCCGGCCCTCTGGCTCACCCGCTGACCCGCTGACCCGCTGACCCGCCGCCACCCTTACATGCAGGTGAAGCCGTTCGGGGCCGCCCGGCAGAAGTCGCGCAGGTCGCGCAGCCAGGAGGCGGTGGCCGAGTAGTTGAGCGCCAGGTCGTCGCGGTGGAACCGGTGGTCGTCGGGCTCCTCGGTCACCTCGCCGTCGAGCCGGACCCGTCCCCGCTCGGGCAGGCCGCCCAGGTAGTCGTCGAGGAACGCCGCGATGCGGCTCGCGTCGGCGCCGGTGAGCGTCGTGCCGCCGTTGAAGCCGAGCAGGCACGCGGTCTCGGGGTCGAGCACCCGCGCCTCCTCCAGCAGGGACAGGGTCGGGCGCCAGTTCCAGGCGTTGACGCTCAGGCACCCGCCCTCGGGGGTCTCCAGATCCCAGCCCATGCGTTCAGGGACGGCGCAGCGAGGCGTAGAGGTCGAGGGTGCGCCGGGCGATGCGCTCCCAGGAGAAGTGCTCGACGGCCCTGGCCCGGCCGGCGCGGCCCATCTCGGCGGCCCGCGCCGGGTCGGCCAGCAGCGCGTTGACCCGCTCGGCCAGGTCGGCGGCGAACGCCTCGGGGTCGTGCGGGGTGCCGTCGGGGCCCTGGTCGATCGGCACCAGCAGGCCCGTCTCGCCGTCGGCGACGACCTCGGGGATGCCACCGGTCGCGGTGGCCACCACGGGCGTCTCGCAGGCCATGGCCTCCAGGTTGACGATGCCCATCGGCTCGTAGACCGACGGGCAGACGAAGACCGACGCGTGCGTGAGGAGCTGGATGACCTCCGGCTTGGGCAGCATCTCCGAGATCCAGAGCACGCCGTCGCGGTCGAGGCCGCGCACCAGCCCGGTCACCTCGGCGGCGATCTCCGGCGTGTCCGGCGCGCCCGCGCACAGGACGAGCTGGGCGGCCGGGTCGAAGGAGCGGGCGGCGTGCAGGAGGTGCACCAGGCCCTTCTGCCGGGTTATGCGGCCGACGAAGATCACGTAGGGCCGGTCGGGGTCGACGCCGTGCTTCTTCAGCACGTCGAGGCCGGGGTCGGGGGCGTACTGGGCGGTGTCGATGCCGTTGTGGATGACGGTGACCCGGCCGGGCGGGATCTCGGGGTAGGCGGCCAGCACGTCGCGGCGCATGCCCTCGCTGACCGCGATCACCGCGTCGGCGGCGGCCAGGGCGGTGCGCTCGGCCCACGACGAGACCGTGTAGCCGCCGCCGAGCTGCTCGGCCTTCCACGGGCGCAGCGGCTCCAGGCTGTGGGTGGTGACGACGTGCGGCACGCCGTGGAGCATCTTGGCGACATGCCCGGCGAAGTTGGCGTACCAGGTATGGGAGTGGACGACGTCCGCGCCCTCGCAGGCGGCGGCCATCTCCAGGTCGACGCCGAGCACCTGGAGGGCGGCGTTGGCCCGCTCCAGGCCGCCGGGCACCCGGTAGGCCGACACGCCGGGCTCCTCGCGATCGGCTCCGAAGCAGCGCACCCGGACGTCGGCCAGCTTGCGCAGCTCCCTGGCCAGGTACTCCATGTGCACCCCGGCGCCGCCGTAGACGTCCGGCGGGTACTCCCTGCTGAGCAGATCAACACGCATGCCCACGACCTTACGACGCGCCGGGCCCGGCGCCCTCCAGCGAGCGGCAAGTTTTGCGCCGACCATCAACTCCGGCACCGCACTTGTGAACCGACGCAAGCATAGGGAACACATCGATACAGCCCAATGTCGGTAAGTCCGGCCCCTGCTCTACGCGGATAAGTCAGGACACGGCGGCACAGCACAGTGCGCGGTTTCGTCGATAGATCGGCCATTTACGGGTAGCGTCCTGGACATGAGGTCCCGGAGGGTGCTTGCGGTTGTGCTGGCAGGTGGAGAGGGCAAGAGGCTCATGCCGCTCACGGCGGATCGGGCCAAACCGGCGGTGCCGTTCGGGGGGATGTATCGGCTGATCGACTTCGTGCTGTCGAACCTCGCGAACGGCGGCTTCCTGAAGATCGTGGTGTTGACCCAGTACAAGAACCACAGCCTCGACAGGCACGTCTCCCGTACCTGGCGGCTGTCGGCGATGCTGGGCAACTACGTGACCCCCGTGCCCGCCCAGCAGCGGCTCGGGCCGCGCTGGTTCTCCGGTTCTGCGGACGCGCTGTTCCAGAACCTGAACCTGATCTACGACGAGATGCCCGAGCACGTGATCGTGTTCGGCGCCGACCACATCTACCGCATGGATCCGCGGCAGATGGTCGAGCAGCACGAGGACTCGGGCGCGGACGTGACGGTGGCGGCGATCCGCCAGCCGCTGTCGCTGGCCGACCAGTTCGGCGTGATCGAGACCGACCCCGAGGGCCGCCGCATCGTGGCCTTCAGGGAGAAGCCGAAGGACGCCGTGGGCCTGGCCGACTCCCCCGACGAGGTCTACGCCTCGATGGGCAACTACGTCTTCAAGACGCAGGCCATGATCGACGCGCTGCGCGAGGACGCGCTCGACCCGACCAGCAAGCACGACCTGGGCGGCAACATCATCCCGATGCTGGTCAAGTCCGGCGGCGCGGACGTCTACGACTTCAAGAACAACATCGTGCCCGGCTCCAGCGAGCGCGACCGCGGCTACTGGCGCGACGTGGGGACCCTCGACGCCTACTACGAGGCCCACATGGACCTCATCTCCGCCCACCCGATCTTCAACCTGTACAACGACAAGTGGCCGATCTTCACCGGGCACGACCCGCTGCCCCCGGCCAAGTTCGTGCACAACGACGGCGACCGGGTGGGCCGGGCGATCGACTCGCTGGTCTCCCCCGGCGTGATCGTCTCGGGCGGCATGGCGATGCGCTCGATCCTGTCGCCGAAGGTCGTGCTCCACTCGCACTCGCTGGTGGAGGACTCCGTGCTGATGGAGAACGTCAAGGTGGGCCGGGGCGCGATCGTGCGCAAGGCGATCATCGACAAGAACGTGGTGATCCCCGACGGCGCGCGCATCGGCTTCGACCTCGACTACGACCGCACCCGCTTCGCGCTGACCCGCGGCGGGGTCGTGGTCATCGGCAAGAACGAGATCGTCGACCGTTAGGGCGCGGGCGGGCCGGTCCGCGCCCGGGGCCGGCCGCGTGCCGGGCGGCGGCCGTCCGGATCGGCTCCGGCGGCCCCGCGAGTGTCCTCATCGCGTGGGCGGACGGGTCCGGGGCTCGGCCGGTCGACAGCGGGGGGTGTGGGGCGCCGGGCACGGCGGGCACCCGGCAACGCAGGATCCCGGGCCACGCACGGCGCGGCCCGGGCTCAGGTGGTGCGACCTCAGATGCCGGCGCCGACGCCCAGGCTGCCGTACGCCCAGCCGCCGGGCCAGTAGCCGCGGCCGCCCCAGTAGCCCCAGTTGTAGCCGTCGTAGGGACGCCCGTAGCCCCTGCGGTGCTCGCATGCCTCAGCGTCACGGTGTCCGGCGGACACGCCCCACGGCGTGATGCGGAGCGCGGTCGAGTCGTCGGACGTGCTCAGGTCGCACTTCTCGTGATGGTCGTTGGCGTTGGCCGCCCCCGCCATGCCGAACAACGCGGCGACGGCGAAGCCGCCGGCCACGATGAGGTTGGCTTTCATGATTCCCCCTGGATCACGAAGTGACATCGCTGCTCACTGTACGTAATCGCTTCCGTACCGCGTGTAACGCCACGCCAAGAAAGGACTCGGCGCTTTCCGGTGCCACCCCGGTGATGTCCGGCCTTCTCCGGCCACTCCGGAAACCCCCGCCGCGCCCCGGAACGCCGGTCGCAGGGCCGGGACGCGTAGTCTGCTCCGGACGCCGCCCGCACACGGCGGGGTCGCCGTGATCCGTCCGGAGAGGACCTCATGCCGCCCACACCGCCCGGCCCCTTCACCGGCCGCTCCGTCACCGACCTGGCCCGTGACCTGCGCGCCGGCCGGACCACCGCCGCCGAGCTGGCCCGGCTGGCGCTCGACGCGGCCGTCACCCTGGATCCCGCGCTCGGCGCCTTCGTCACCGTGGACCCGGTGGGCGCGACGGCCGCCGCCCGGCGCGCGGACCAGGAGCTGGCCGCGGGCACCGACCGCGGCCCGCTGCACGGCGTGCCGGTCGCCGTGAAGGATCTCATCGACGTCGCGGGGCTGCCCTGCACGATGGGGTCGCGGCACTTCGCCGGCCACGTCGCCGAGGCCGACGCCGCCTGCGTGACGCTGCTGCGCGGGGCCGGGGCGGTGATCGTCGGCAAGACCACGACGCACGAGTTCGCGTACGGCCCCACCGGCGACCGCTCGGCCAACGGCCCCTCGCGCAACCCGCGCGACCCCGGGCGCATGTCCGGCGGGTCGAGCGGCGGCAGCGCGGCCGCCGTGGCGGCGGGCATGGTGCCGCTCGCACTCGGCACCGACACGGGCGGTTCGGTGCGCATCCCGGCTGCTCTGTGCGGGATCGCCGGGTTCAAGCCCGCCTACGACGCGATCCCCACCGCCGGGGTGTTCCCCCTGTCCCGGACGTTCGACCACGTCGGCGTGCTGGCCGCAAACCCGCTGGACTGCCTGGTGGCCTACCGGCAGCTCGCGACCGGCGGGCCACCGCCCGCCCGTGACATCGCCGGTGAGGCGGCGGTGCGGGTGGGGTGGCTCGATCCCGCCGTCCTGTCGCCCTGCGATCCGCGCGTCGTGGAGGTGGCGCGGGCGGCGGCGGGCGCGGGGCTGGGCGAGGTCGGGCTGCCCGGGGAACTGGCCGAGGAGCTGCGGGAGACGTACGCGACGGTCCAGGGCGCGGAGGCGTCCGCCGTGCACGCCGACCGGATGGCCAAAGCGCCCGAGCTGTTCGACCCCGAGGCGCTCGACCGGCTGCGCGCGGCGATGGATCTGCCCGCCTGGGCCTACGTCAAGGCCCTGGACGAGCGGCCCGCGCTGGCCGCCGCGGCGGAGTCGCTGTTCGACGACCATGACGTGCTGGCGCTGCCGGCCGTGCCGCTCGTCGCGCCGCCGCTGGAGCAACGTCAGACCGAGCTGGACGGGCGGGCCGTCGCCGTCCGGGCCGCGCTGCTCGCCCTGACCAGTCCGTGGAACGTGCTCGGCCTGCCCGCGCTGACGGTGCCGGCCGGCTCGGTGGACGGCCTGCCGGTCGGGCTGCAGCTCGTCTGCCGGCCCGGCCGGGAGGAACTGCTGTTCCGGGTGGCCGGCTCACTGGGCGGGTGAGGATGGGCGGGTGAGGAAAGGTGGGCCCCGGGCCGGCCCGGCGCAGGCCGGACCCGGGGGCGGGGGCTCGTGTCCGGCCGGGGGGCGCCATTCCCGTCGGCCAGGCCGAAGCCCACGGCCCTTTTCTTTCAGGGCCGTACGTCCGAGTGGCAGGATTCGAACCTGCGGTGCTCCTGCTCCCAAGGCAGGCGGGCTGACCAAACTGCCCCACACTCGGTCATGAAATCAACGAAGCCGCCCCGGCGGAGGCCCGGGACGGCTTTCCTGGTCGATTCTCCGCGGAATCACCTGGAAAGCCTTGGCCGCAGCTCAGGCCGGTTGCCGGACGGCCTGGAGGGTCGAGGTCCGCACATGGCCGCCGCCTTTCTCGTCGTTTCCGTGAATGTCGTTCCGGAACGAGATCAACGGTAGACCGGGGGCTGCCGGAAATGCCACGCATTTATCGCCGGTCGCGGTCCTGGTCGTTGGTCCAGGCCACCCCGGCGCGCGTTTCCGGCGCCTCGACGCGGAACCGGGGAAGGGCGTCCGGGTAGTTGTCGCGGACGAAATTGACGAGGAATTCGCGGACGTCGCACTTGAGGTCCCAGGAGGAGGGCGAGTCGGCGGCGCTCATCAGGGCGCGCAGCTCGACCAGGCCGTTGGGCAGCACGTCGGTGACCTGGAGCGTCCAGTCCTTCTGGTCCCACAGCGGGTTGCCCTGGAGGAACTCGTACAGGGCGTCGCGCAGTTTGGGCACCGGCACCGCCCAGTCGACCCGCAGGAACACCACGGCGAGCACCCGGCTGCCGTGCCTGGTCCAGTTCTCGAACGGGTTCTGGGTGAAGTAGGAGACGGGCAGCACCAGCCGCCGCTCGTCCCACAGGCGCAGCACCACGTACGTGAGCGTGAGCTCCTCGATCCTGCCCCACTCCTTCTCCACCACGACCACGTCGTCCAGCCGCAGCGCGTCACTGAAGGCCAGTTGCAGCCCGGCCAGCATGTTGCCGATGGTCGGCTGGGCCGCGATGCCGACGATGGCGCCGGCGATGCCGGCCGAGGCCAGCAGCCCGGCGCCGAGCGCCCGCACCTGCGGGAAGGAGAACAGCATGGCGCCGAGCGCGATGACGATGATGACCGCGGCGGCGATGCGGCGCACCAGCGCGATCTGCGTCCTGATCCGCCGCGCCCGGCGGTTGCGCTCGCCCTCGACGAGCACCAGCCGGTCGAGCACGACGTCCGTCAGCGCGTACGTCGCCTGGATGATCAGCCAGGTCACCGTGCCGATGGTGAGCAGGCCGATGACGCGGTCGACCGACTGGGCCATGCCGCGCTCGTCGGCCGTGTCACCGAAGATGCCGGGGGCGAAGACCAGGTTGCAGGCCACCGTGGCGGCCACGCAGAAGGCCGGCCACGTGCAGTGCTCGACCAGGTGGCGGGCCAGTGCCCATTTTCGTCCGACCCGGATCAGCACCCGGCGGACCACCTCCACCAGGAGCACCGCTCCGACCACCGAGATGACGAGGATCGGCCAGGCTGCCGGCGACTGCACGTTTCGCGCCCCCTATGTTGTAGAACGTCGCTTCAAGGTCACATTGCCCTCAACCGCCACTCCATACGCACGGACACGCCCTTTCGGCTAGTGGCCGTTCCCGCAACTGCCCCAGCACGTCGTGGCTCTGGTGCTGGCCAGCAGCCCGAGATCGCGCAGCACGGCCTGGGTGCGCTCGACCTCGGAGGTCAGCCAGAGGCGGAAGTCGTCCCCGCTGAGCGGGATCGAGATCCACCCCGCCGTCCGGCACGCCCGCCGCCACGAGGCCGACGAGGTCACCTCGTCGCACATGCGCACGGCCGACTCCCTGCCGTCCTCCGGCATGTTCTCGGGCCCGACGGCCGCGGCCCAGTCCGCGAAGTCCACCCGTACGCCGGACTCCAGCAGGGTCGGCACGTCGAGCTCCGGCACCCGGCGGGCGCAGGAGACGGCGAGAGCCCTGACCCGGCCGCCGTCGATGGCCGCGCGCCAGTCGCCGAGCAGGCCCGCCGCGGCCGCCGCCTTGCCGCCGAGCAGCGCCGAGACGGCCTCGTGGCTGCTGGGGTAGCCGGTGTAGTCCATCTGCCTGGTGTCGGCGCCGAGCCCCTTGGCGATCAGGCCGAACAGCAGGTGGTCGGGCTCGCCCTGCGGCCCGCCGGCCAGCATCGTCCCGCTCGGGTCGGCCCGCAGGTGGGCGCCGAAGTCGTCGAAGTCGGTGAACCGGGAGTTGGCGGGCACGACGACGACCTCGACGTCGCCGGTGAGCCTGGACAGCGGGGTGGAGGTGTCGAGCAGCGTCTGCCCGTTGTTCAGCTCGGAGGCCGCCAGCGCGGGCAGGCCGGTCACGGTGATCCGCGTGCCGGTGGGCGACGCGCCGACGCCGGAGGCGCGCGCGGCGGCGGCGAACGCCTCGCCGACCCGGGCCCAGCGGTCGCCGCCCGCGACGATCGAGAACCGGCCTCTCGCGCCGGCGGGGCCGCCGACGACGTGCTCCGTCCCGCATCCGGCCGCGCACGCCGCCGCGCCCAGGGTCCATGCCAAGAAACGCCGACGACGCATCCGCCCTCCCCCGACCTTCGCGAGTACCGCCATTACCTGAAGTTATTGACAGTTCACTCGCTGTTACACATCGGGATACGGTTGACCGAAATTTCGGCGTATACCGGAGTCAGTCCTGCTTCGTGGCCACCCCAGCCATCAGGGACGACGGCAGCGACCAGTCGCCCACCAGCTTGGGCCGGTCCGGCCGCCAGTCCACGGCCTGCACCAGGCCGGGCGGGTCGAGCGCGAAGCCGCCGAAGAACGCGCGGATCTCGGCCGGGCTGCGGTCGGCCCCGCCCGAGCCGGCCGAGCCGCGGCGGAACGGCCGCGGGTTCTCCTCGTCCGACAGGCGTCCCATCGAGGTGGCGTGGGAGATCACCAGGCGACTGCCGGGCGCGACCGCCTCGCGCAGCGCCGCCACCGCGCCCTGCGGATCGGCCGCGTCGGGCAGGAAGTGCAGGATCGACACCAGCACGATCGCGACCGGCCGCGACAGGTCCAGGAACCGGCCCGCGCGGGCCAGCACCGCCTCGTGGTCGAGCAGGTCGGCCTCGAGGAAGGCGGCCCTGTCCGCCCCGGCGAGCAGGGCCCTGGCGTGCGCGGCGACGACCGGGTCGTCGTCGACGTAGACGACCCTGGCCGCCGGCGCGACCTCGTGCACGCTGCCCTGGGTCGGCAGCCCGCTGCCCAGGTCGATGAACTGGGTGATCCCCGCGGCGGCGACGTAGCGCACGGCACGCTGGAGGAAGGCCCGGTTCGCGCGGGCCAGCGGGACCGCCTCCGGGACCAGCTCGGCGAGCTGGTCGATCGCCAGGCGGTCGACCGCGAAGTTGTCCGTCCCGCCGAGCATGTAGTCGTACATGCGTGCGAGATTCGGAGTGTGGGGGTCGAACTGCCGCACAGTAATGAATTTATGTGGTCCGCAGCCGGATAACACTACCCTGCGAGGATTGTGGCTGAATTTATTCCACAGTCACGCTCTTGGCGAGATTGCGAGGCTTGTCCACGTCCCTGCCGAGGGCGACCGCCGCGTGGTAGGCCAGCAGCTGGAGCGGGATCGTCAGCAGCATCGGGTCGAGCTCGATCTCGTTCTTCGGGATCACGATCACGTCGTCGGCCAGCTTGGCGTCGGGCTCGCGGTGGCCGACCATGAGCACCTGGCCGCCGCGGGCGCGGATCTCGCCGAGCGTGGTGAGGTTCTTGTCGAGCAGCTCGTCGTCGGGGACGATCGCGACCGTCGGCATGTCCGGGCCGATCAGCGCGAGCGGGCCGTGCTTGAGCTCGCTGGCCGGGTACGCCTCGGCGTGCACGTACGAGATCTCCTTGAGCTTCTGCGCGCCCTCGCGGGCCACCGGGTAGCCCCTGACCCGGCCGATGAACATCATGCTCGGGTGCTTGGCGTACTTCTGCGCCAGCTCGGCGATCTTGTCGCCCTGGGCGAGGATCTCCTCGATCTGGCCGGGCAGCCGGCGCAGGCCCTCCACGATGCGCCGCCCGTCGGCCGGCGACAGGTCGCGCACCCGGCCCAGGTGCAGCGCCAGCAGCGCGAAGGCGACCGAGGTCGAGGTGAACGCCTTGGTCGAGGCGACCGACACCTCGGGCCCGGCGTGCAGGTAGATGCCGCCGTCGACCTCGCGGGCGATGGCGCTGCCCACGGCGTTGACGATGCCGATCACTCGGCCGCCCTTGCGCTTGAGCTCCTGGACGGCGGCCAGCGTGTCGTAGGTCTCGCCCGACTGGCTGATCGCGACGTAGAGGGTGTCGGGGTCCACGACGGGGTTGCGGTAGCGGAACTCGCTGGCCGGCTCGGCGTCGGCCGGGATGCGCGCCAGCTCCTCGATGAGCTGCGCGCCGATCTGCCCGGAGTAGTACGCCGACCCACAGCCGATGATCTTCACCCGGCGGAACGAGCGCGTCTCGCGGGCGTCCATGTTGAGGCCGCCGAGGTGGGCGACGTGGAAGCGCTCGTCGAGGCGGCCGCTCATCGTGCGGGTCATCGTCTCGGGCTGTTCGGAGATCTCCTTGAGCAGGTAGTGCTCGTAGCCGCCGGTGTCGTAGTGGCCGGCGTCCCAGTCGACGGTCAGCGGCTCCTTGGCGGTCTCGCGGGCGTCGCTGGCGAAGGTGTGGAAGCCGTCGGCCTTGAGCACGGCCAGCTCGCCGTCCTCCAGGTGCACGACCTGGCGGGTGTAGCGGACCAGGGCGGCGACGTCGGAGGCGGCGAACATCTCCTTCTCCCCGATGCCGAGCACGATCGGGCTGCCGTTGCGCGCCACGACCACCTCGCCCGGCCGCTCGGCGTCGATCACCGCGATGCCGTACGTGCCGACGATGTTCTTGAGCGTCTTCCTGACCGCCTCCTCCAGGGAGTCGTTCTCGTCGGCGGCGCGGGCGATCAGGTGGGCCAGGACCTCGGTGTCGGTCTCGGACAGGAACTCGACGCCGTCGGCCTCCAGCTTGGCGCGCAGCTCGCCGGCGTTCTCGATGATGCCGTTGTGCACGACCGCGATGCGCTGGTCGGCCGACAGGTGCGGATGCGCGTTCTCGTCGCTGGGCACGCCGTGGGTGGCCCAGCGGGTGTGGCCGATGCCGTGGTTGCCCTTGAACCGCACCGGCACGACCTTGGCCAGGTCGGCGACCCGGCCCTTGACCTTGCGTACCTTGAGTCCCTTGTTCGACACCACGACCCCGGCGGAGTCGTAGCCCCGGTACTCAAGCCGCTGCAGCCCTTCCAGCAGGATGGGCGCCGCGTCCTTGGGGCCCACGTAGGCCACGATTCCGCACATCGAGGTCTCCTCTTATCCGTAAACGATCCTGCGGAGCTGCCGCAGCGACAGCTCTGGTGCCGCTACCCGGCGTGCGGGTAACTCGGCGGCGATCCGGGGGAAGATCTCGTCGTTGGTCAGGCCGCGGGCCTTGAGCTCGCCGTGACGGCGCCGTACGAACTCCTCGACCGGCTCGGAGAAGTACGACAGCACGTCGGCGACCACGCGGGCCGCCTCTCCTGGGTCGAGCGCGCTCGTCCGGGTGAGATGGGCGATGAGGTCTTCATAGGGATGCCGCGCCGTGGACACAGACGAGGACATTACGCATCTGGAGCGAGACACGCCAACATCCTGCCCGGAATCGGGCAGGATTTAACTCCAGGACGCTTCCACTTCTCCCCTGCCGCTCGCCGACGAGCCGGCGGACGGATCCCGGGATTCTCATCCGTATCATCCGACCCGTCTGACACATCCCTTTCTGGGAATGGTTACGGTCAGTGATCGAGCAGTGCCGTTCCGTGGGGAGATGTCATGCAGCTCCGGCTTGCCGCCGTCCTGGCCACCAGCTTGTCCGCCGGTCTGTGCGTCGTCGCCGGCGGCCCGGCCGCTCCCGCCGTCATGGGCGGCACGGGCGTCCGGGATCAGGGGCGGCAGGCCGACTTCGCGGCCGCCGCGGCGGAGTTCGGGGTGCCGGTCAGCGTGCTGCTCGGGGTGTCGTACCTGGAGTCGCGGTGGGACGCCAACGGCGGGCGTCCCAGCACGGCCGGCGGGTACGGCCCGATGCACCTGGTGGACGCCGTGGCCGCCGGGCAGGCGGGCACGGTCGCGGAGGGCTTCGCGCCGGGCGACGCCAGGGGCGACGACAGCCGCCCGCTGCCCCGGTCGGCGACCCGGCCGGTCAGCCGGTCGGCCTCCCGGTCGCCCCGGTCGGCTTCGCAGGCGGGGGCCCGGTCGGCGGCACGGTTGATGGCGGGATCCGGCACGTCGGCGGCTTCGCTGCCGGACACGACGCTCGCCCTGGCCGGGCGGCTGGCCGGGGTCGCGCCGCGGGTGCTGCGCGCGGACCCGCGCGCCAACATCAGGGGCGGCGCCGCCCTGCTCGCCTCCTACCAGCGCCGCCCCAGCCCCGACCCGGCCGACTGGTACGCGGCCGTCGCCCACTACGCGGGCACCCGTGACCCGCTCGCCGCGCGCTCGTTCGCCGACGAGGTGTTCGCGGTGCTGGGCGAGGGCGTCGCGCGGCGCACGGACGACGGCTTCGACGTGCGGCTGGACGCCGTGCCCGGCCTGCGCCCGCCCGCGGCGCCGGCGAAGAGCGCGACCGGCGACGACTCCGACGAGGACGACGACCCGTTCTTCTTCTCCGACATGGAGCCCGAGGGCGACGACGACTCCGAGTCGGCCGACGAGTCCGACTGGGACGTGCCCGCGCAGGACGAGATGCCGCTGACCGCCGCCGACTCCTCCACCGGTTCGTCCGCCGAGTGCCCGAGCAGCCTGCGGTGCGAGTGGATGCCGGCCGCGTACAAGAGGTACGGCAGGAAGAAGGACCGCGGCTACGGCAACCACGACCGGGTCGAGGGCCGCCGCCAGGTCGACTACATCGTCATCCACGACACCGAGGGCGGCTACCAGGGCATCCCGTCGATGGTCGGCAACCCGAGGTACGTGAGCTGGCACTACACGGTCCGCTCCCGGGACGGGCACGTCGCCCAGCACGTGCCGACGAAGGACATCGCCTGGCACGCCGGCAACTGGGACTTCAACGCCCGCTCGATCGGCATCGAGCACGAGGGCTACCTGGCCAGGGGCTCCTGGTACACCGAGGCGATGTACCGGTCGTCGGCCAGGCTGGTGCGCTACCTCGCCGGCCGGTACGGCATCCCGCTCGACCGCGCCCACATCCTCGGCCACGACAACGTGCCGGGCGCCACGGCGCAGGCGGTCGCCGGCATGCACGAGGACCCCGGCCCCTACTGGGACTGGGCCCACTACTTCGAGCTGATGAACCACCCGATCAAGGGCGACGGGACGGGCTCGTCGGTGATCATCCGGCCCTCCTACGACGACAACCGGCCCTACTACACCGGCTGCGCCAGCACCAAGCCCGGCCGCCGGTGCCCGGAGCACGGCGCGGCCAGCGTGTGGCTGCACACCGGGCCGAGCGAGAGCGCCCCGCTGGTCAGCGACGCCGGCAAGCACCCAGGGAAGCCGAGCACGTACAGCGTCTACGACCACAGCGCCCGCGCCTCGACCGGGCAGCGGTTCGCGGTGGCCGGACGGCAGGGCGACTGGACGGCGATCTGGTACCTGGGGCAGCGGGCCTGGTTCCTCAACCCGTCCTCCGCCCCCACGGCCGTGCCGGCGACGGGCCCGCTGGTCACGCCGCTGGCCGCGGGCACCAAGGTGTACGGCCGCGCCTACCCGGAGCGGTCGGCGTACCACGGAGGCGGGGTCCAGCCGTTGACGCCGCTGCAGTACCGGATCGGGCCGGGGCAGTCGTACTCGCTGGGGGGCACGGTCACCGGCTCGTTCTACTCGGCCGGCGCCTTCAACCCGGCCAGGCACGTGCGGGTCACGGGGTCCGTCCGGTACCACCAGATCCAGCTCGGGCATCGTGTCATGTTCGTCCAGGCCAAGGATGTGCGCGTCATCCGCTGAATTTCGCCCCACGGGGCTCGGGCTGCGCACGGGCACTCCGCGAAGACGATATGGTTTTCCCGTGACCCCGCGAGTTCGCGGGGGATTCACGCGGAAGTGGCTCAGTGGTAGAGCATCACCTTGCCAAGGTGAGGGTCGCGGGTTCGAATCCCGTCTTCCGCTCGGAGTCATACTCCTGGTGGAGTGGCCGAGAGGCGAGGCAGCGGCCTGCAAAGCCGTCTACACGGGTTCAAATCCCGTCTCCACCTCGGTGGTACAACGGACTCTTCTGGGTCCGGTAAAGTAAAGAGCGCCATGCGGAAGTGGCTCAGTGGTAGAGCATCACCTTGCCAAGGTGAGGGTCGCGGGTTCGAATCCCGTCTTCCGCTCTGAGTGACAACTCAACAAAGGACGATTAGCTCAGCGGGAGAGCGCTTCCCTGACACGGAAGAGGTCACTGGTTCAATCCCAGTATCGTCCACCCACGCTCGTCGGGAGTCAGACCGGGTTTCGGTCCGGTCCGGACAGCGGTCAAGCCCCAGCGAACGGCAGATGCCGGACGACTGGGGCTTCTTCGTTTCGAGAGCCGGGCCCCGCCTTTCCGGGCAAAGCCCGCCCGCGGCTCCAGACACTCATCCCCAGGCGGTCGCCCGTCGGACCGCCGGCCCCGGGGCCTGTACGGAGTTCGGCTCTCCAGGCCGGCCAGCGGCTCGTACTCGTCCGGCAGGTCACGTCCCACGGGCTGCCGGTACGGAACCGCCACATCACCAGCCGCCGTAGATCCGGTCTCGGGCCGCGCTCACCCAGCGGTCGATCAGGGACCGTTCTTCGCCGGTGAGGTCTCCCCGCCATGTTCGATGGCCCACCAGGGCCACCGGCCCTACCCCCCGGGCTGTCGCGCGGCCTGCGCCAGTGCCTTGATGTCGGGGATTCGGTGTATCGCGGGCGTATCGAAATGCGCATACGCCACCGCAACAGTCCTCCGTCTTCAGTAGAGGCACCGACCACATGGTGGTGATCGGCTGCCGGCGGCGGTCGCGGTCAGACCTGCAGCGGTCGGTTCGTCGTCAGGAAAGGACCGTGATCATGGACTCTGCAGGTGGCGTCGGCCGGCGGCGGCTGCTCGGGTGGAGCGGGCTCGCGGCGGCCGGCGTGGTGGCGGCCGGCGCGCCGCTGGTGGGCGGCCGGCCCGGCAACCGACAGCACCGTCCGGCCGTAACCGGCCCCGGCATCCCGCCGGACACCCGTCCCGGCGGAGCCTACGACCGGTACGTGGCGAAGCTGGCCGCGGAGGGCAGGTTCTCCGGCGTGGTGCTGCTGTCGCACCGGGGCCGGACGGTGCTGTCCCGCAGCTACGGCATGGCGGACAAGGAGAAGGGGATCCGCAATCACGAAGGCGTCGCGTTCAGCCTCAGTTCGGCGGGCAAGCCGTTCGGCGCGGTGGCCGTCCTGCAGCTGGTGCAGCAGGGCAAGCTGAAGCTGTCGGACACGGTGGGCACCCACCTGACGGGCTACGCCAAGGACGTCGCCGAGCAGGTGACCGTCCACCACCTGCTCTCCGGCACCTCCGGGCTGAACACCCCGGAGGAGGACCCGCAGCGTATCTTCCGGAGCCGGGAGGAGGTGCACGAGTTCTACGAGCAGTGGGCCCGGAAGGCGAAGCTGGTGGCCGCCCCCGGCACCCCCACCGAACACGCCGGCGCCGACGTCGTCATCCCGGCGCTGATCGTGGAGGCGGTGACCGGCAGGACGTACTGGGACTACGTCGAGGAGAACATCTTCAGGCGCTGCGGCATGACCGGCTCGGCGTTCTACACCAGGCGGCAGTGGCTCACCGATGCGCACATCGCGCACCCTCACATGAGGCTGGCTGACGGCAGCGTGGTGGACGCCGTCCGCAACCTGGGCAAGAGCAGCTCGAACCAGTCCACGCCGGGCAGGAATCCCGGCCGTAGCTTCATCGACGTCCCCGGGGACGGGGGCTTCGCCACCGCACCGGATCTGGTCCGGTTCGCGCACGCCCTGAGCGAGGGCACAGTGCTGGAACGGCCCTACGCCGAGGTGCTCACCGCGGCCAGGTCCCCCCACGGGCCGCAGTCGTTCGGGGCCTACCACATGCCGGTCCGCATCGTCAGCGGTCAGTGGGTGCACGGGCGCGCCGGCGCCAACCCCGGTGTCGGCGCCAGCTGGAACATCTACCCGTACACCGGCTGGGTCGGTGTCATCCTCAGCAACACCGACGGCGGGACGCTGCAGGAGCTGACCGGGCGGGAGGTACAGGCCGTCACCGGAGGCACGCCCGGCGGCGGCGGGGGCGGCTGAGGTGGTCCGGCGGTCGACACCAAGAGAACGGATCTCCTGACGTCTCCTGTGGCCACCGCAGCCTGATGCCGGCCGGTCACGGTCCTTCGCGCACCTCTCACCGGCGCGCAACAGATCGACCACAACCGCAGGGTCAGTCGGGGCGCTGAGGGAACACGGCGTTGCCTGCCCTGAGTTCGCGCGCGTCCCGGCTCGGCGCAGCGGACGTCGCCGCCAGGTGATCGACTCCGCGGCCACACCTTTGAGAGGCCTTTCGAGCGAGCGAGGAGTTGGTCATGGATCGCATGGTGGAGATCGCCATTCCGGTCTACAACGAGCAGCATGTGCTGGCGTGCAGCGTGCGAAGACTGCACACCTATCTGGAAGAGACGTTCCCCTACCGGTTTCGGATCACGATCGCCGACAACGCCAGCGTCGACGGAACGTGGCAGGTCGCGCAGGCGCTGGAGACCGAACTGCAAGGGGTCCGGGCAGTACGGCTGGAGCAGAAGGGCCGGGGACGGGCGCTGCGGCATGTGTGGAGCCACAGCGACGCCGACGTGGTCGCCTACATGGACGTGGATCTGTCCACCGACCTGGACGCCTTCTTTCCGCTGGTGGCGCCGCTGATCTCCGGGCACAGCGATCTGGCCATCGGGACCCGGCTGACGCGCGGGTCGGCGGTGGTACGCGGCCCGAAGCGGGAGCTGATCTCCCGGGGGTACAACGTGTTGTTGCGCACGACGCTGGCGGCCCGCTTCACCGACGCCCAATGTGGCTTCAAGGCCGCGCGGACCGTGATCGCCAGGGCGTTGCTGCCGTCGGTGCAGGACGAGAAGTGGTTCTTCGACACCGAGTTGCTGCTGCTGGCCGAGTGCAACGGGCTGCGCATCCACGAGGTGCCGGTGGACTGGGTCGACGACCCCGACAGCCGCGTGGACGTCCTGCGAACCGCACTGGATGACGTGAAGGGCATGGCCCGGGTGGCGCGGCGCATGCTGACGGGCGCGTTCGACGCCCCGGTGGAGAGCCGGCCGCGGCCGCGGCTGCCGGCGGGGATGGCCCGGCAACTGCCGACTTTCGCGATCATCGGGGTGTTCAGCACGATCGCTCAGCTGGTGCTGTTCGTGCTGCTGCGCATGGTGATGGGGCCGCTGTGGGCGAACGCGGTCTCGCTGTTGATCACCACTGTCGGCAACACCGCCGCCAACCGCCGGTTCACCTTCGGGGTGACGGGCCGGGAACGGGCGTTCAGGCAGCAGCTGGAGGGCGGTCTGGCGTTCCTGCTCGGACTGGTGCTGAGCACCGGCTCCTTGGCCCTGCTCCACGCCCTGGCGCCCGGGGCGCCACGGGCCGTCGAGATCGCCGCGCTGGTGACCGCCAACGGGGTCGCGACGCTGGTGCGGTTCCTTCTGATGCGCACCTGGATCTTCCATCCACGGCGCCTGGGGCGCCGGTCGGCCCCGGCCGATCCGACCGTCGGCACGGCCCGGAAGGACGAGGCCGCATGACCATCCGCGTACGTCGTGCACAGACGCCCTCCGATCCGCGGGGCCCGTCTGACAGGCCCCGCTCGCATGCCGCATCGGGGTGGCTGCGCCGGCTGGCCTTGGGCGGGCCTGAAGATCCGCGCTGGTCGCGTCCGGCGCTCTGGGGCGTGCTGTTGGCGGCTTTCGTGCTGTACGCGTGGAACCTGTGGTCGGCCGGCTACGCCAACTCCTACTACTCGGCGGCGGTCAGGAGTGGCACCGAGAGCTGGCAGGCGTTCTTCTTCGGGGCCCTGGACTCCGAGTCGTTCATCACCGTGGACAAGCCGCCGATGGCGCTGTGGGCCATGGGCCTGCTCGCCCGCGTCGTGGGGTTCGGGACGTGGAGCCTGATGTTGCCGCAGGTGCTGGCCGGGGTGGCCGCCGTCGCGGTGCTGCACGCCACGGTACGGCGCGCGGCCGGGTTTCCGGCGGCGCTGATCGCTGCCGGGGTGCTGGCGCTGACCCCGATCACGGTGGCCATCAACCGCGACAACAATCCCGACACGCTGCTGGTTCTGTGGCTGGTGCTGGCCGCGTGGTCGTGTCAGCGCGCGATCGAGTCGGGACGCCTGCGCTGGCTGCTGGCCTCGGCCGCGTTCGTGGGGTGCGGGTTCAACACCAAGATGCTGCAGGCGTTCGTGGTCGTCCCGGCGCTGGCGCTGGCCTACCTGGTGGCGGCCAGGCCGGGCGTGCTGCGCCGGGTGCGGCATCTGCTGGCGGCGGGTGCGGTGCTGGTGGTGTCGAGTTCCTGGTGGATGGTGGTGGTCGACCTGACCCCGTCCGGGAGTCGCCCGTTCATCGGAGGCAGCACCGACGGCACCGTGCGTGACCTCGTCATCGGCTTCAACGGCCTGGGCCGGATCTTCGGCCTGGAGACGCCCGGCGGCGGCCGTGGCGGCGGGGGTTTCGGCGGCGCCGCGGGCGCGGGACGAATGTTCAACGACATGGTCGGCGGTCAGATCTCCTGGCTGCTGCCGTTCGCGATGCTCGCGCTGAGTGCGGGGGTCGTGCTGCTGTGGAAGCGGTCGCGCACCGACCTGGCCCGGGCCGGGCTGGTGCTGTGGGGCGGCTGGCTGGCGATGTACTGCGCGGCGTTCAGCTTCGCCAAGGGCGTGTTCCACCCGTACTACACCACGTCTCTGGCCCCCGCGATCGCCGTACTGGCCGGAGCGGGCGGGGTGTGGTTGTACGACGCGTACCGGGGGCCGGTCCGGTGGTCGTGGGTGCTGCCCGTGGGCGTCGCGGTCACAGGGGCGTGGTCCTTCGCGCTGCTGAACCGGACGCCCGACTGGAATCCATGGCTGCGCTGGGTGATCGTGGCGGCGACCGTGCTGGCGGTGCTCGCGCTGGCGGCCGCGCGGCTGCCGTGGGCGCCGGGCCACGGCATCGTCGTCGCGTCGATGGCGTTCACGCTGGTCGCGGCCCTGGCAGGTCCGGGGGCGTACGCGGCGGTGACCGCGTTCGGCGGTGGCAACACCAGCGGCAACGCGCTGGCGGGGCCGTACGCGGCGCAGGCCCAGAACGGTCAGCCTGGGAACGGTCCGGCGCCGCCCCAGGGGCGGGGCGGCATGCTGGTGGTCGGCGGGCCGGCCGGTGAGTTGAGCGACGACATGGTCGGCTACCTGCTCAAGAACCGGGGCGGTGCGCGCTGGCTGGTCGCCGTGGTCAGTGCCCAGCAGGCGTCGTCGATCATCCTGTCGACCGGCGAGCCGGTGATGGCGATGGGCGGCTTCACCGGGCAGGACCCGGCGATGACGGTGGCCAGGCTGCAGGAGTACGTCCGCAAGGGCGAACTGCGCCACATCGTGATCAACGGGTCGGGTCGGAGCGGTCCCATGAGCGGCGACCCCGCCATCGCCTCATGGGTGCGGAAGAACGGCACGAGGGTTCCCGCGAGCGTGTACGGCGGCATGTCCGACGAGGGCGGCGGTGAACTGTACCGGCTCGGCTGAGGGGGGAGGCCGAGCGGGCGGATCACGGCCAGGGGGTGGACGGCTCCTGCTCGATCGTCGTCACGCTCGCGTCCCCCGGCCGCTCCAGTGGCATACGGCGATCAGGGGTTGGGTCTTCGCCGGTGGTGGCGGCGTCGAGTGATCGCAGGGCCCGCCCGGCTGCCGGCGATCAGCCCGTACTCGCCCAGGACCAGCAGCCCGATCCCGAGCGCGCGCAGCGTGCTGTGATCGGCGGAGTCCCGGGCGCGGGCGGAGTCGACGAGCGTGGTGAGCAGGCCACGGTCGCGGGGGACCATCCGTTGGCGTTCGTCGTAGGTGATGAGCTGGTTGATTGCGTCGAAGAGCACGGCCTGACCTGGGCTACAGATATTCGTGGGGGCCGGTGGGCACGGGCTCGCCGGCGGGTGTGGCGGGGCGGTCGTCGTCGGACAGGCCGGTGAGGATGACGGCGAGTTCGGCGCGGGTGTGGATGCCGAGCTTGCGGTAGATGCGGGCCAGATGGGTGTCCACCGTGCGCTTGCTGATCGACAGCGTCGTGGCCACCTCCAGGTTGCTCATCCCGCGCAGCACCAGGTCGGTGACCCGGCGTTCGCCGACGGTCAGCACGTGGTCGTCCTGGCCGGGGATGAGGGTGGCGGCGCGCGCCGGGGCGGTGGCGGCGCGGTGCTTGTCGGCCAGGGCGGCCAGGCGGCCCGCGCCGCAGTCGGCGGCCAGCCGCAGCGCCAGGGCCAGCGTCTCGTGGGCCTTGCCGTCGTCGCCCGCCTGGCGCTGGGCGATGCCGAGGCGCAGCAGGGCCCTGGCGTGTTCGAGCCGGGCGCCGCGGTTGCCCAGCAGGGCGACGGCCTCGTGCAGCATGTCGAGCCGGACCCGGCCCTCGTGGGCGAGGCTGCCCGCGCTGAGCGCGCGGGCGACGACGGTGGGCGCGCCCCAGGCGCGGGCCAGCTCCAGCTCCCGCTCGGCCACCATGCGGGCCGCCGACCGCTCCCCGGACAGGACGTACGCCAGGATCGAGTTCGTGCCCCAGGGCACGCAGGCCGGGTTGGTGATGCCGGCGGCGGTCAGGCGGCGGCCGCACTCCAGCAGGGTCAGCAGGCCGTCGCGCGGGCGGCCCTGCGCGAGCCGGAGACGGCCCAGGGCGTCGAGGGCCTGCCCGGAGATCATCGGGTGCCAGTCGCCGTACGGGGCGACGGACTTCAGCGCCGACTCCGCGGCCTCCAGGTCGCCGAACTCCACCAGCACCCGGGCGGCGCAGGCCGCGGCGGCCACGTGGAAGCCCTCGGCCTGGCACGCGCGCGCGCTGGCGACGGCGGCCTCGGCGTCGGCCAGCCCGGCCTCCAGGCTGCCGAGCTGGTAGCGCACCTCGGCCCTGGTCAGCAGCGCCAGCGCCAGGCCGGTGCCGGAGCCGGCCTCCTGGGTCTCGCTGACCAGGCGTTCGGCCCAGTAGGAGGCCTCGTCGAGGCGGTCGCCCCACACCAGCGGCAGCACGGCGGCCGCCGGCACCGGGCCCTGGCCGTCGAGGCAGCGCCGGGTCTGGGCGAGCGTGCGCGGCAGGCTGCGGCCCCGCGCGCCGGTGGCCAGGGCCAGCACGCTGAGGAACTCCCTGGCCGCCGGGCTGACCAGCGTGCCGAGGGAGCGTCCGAGCCGGCGCAGGCCGAGCCGTCCGGCCGAGCGGCCCCACAGCAGCGCCTGGGCGGCGAACACGAGCAGCAGGTCCGCGCCGCCGAACTGGGGGGCGGCGGCGGCGCTCCCGGCCGCGCCGGCGAAGACCTCGGCGGCCTCGGCGGAGTTCGCGGTGACCAGGATGTCGGCGAACGGCGCCAGCGACATCAGGGCGTGCGGGGCCATCCTGACCCGGCCGTAGGCGGTGCGCAGGTGGCGCAGGCAGGCGGGCAGGTCGCGGTGCTTCTCCACGGCGCCCAGCTCGGCGGTGACCTCCAGCACGGTGTCCTGGTCGTCGGTCTCGGCCAGCGCGCGGTGCAGGTAGCCGGTCGCGTCCTCCCACGAGTGCCGGGCGGCGGCCTCGCCGGCGGCCTCCCGCAGCACGGTGACGGTGAGCGGGTCGCCGGTCGGGCCGGCCGACATCAGGTGGCGGGCCGAGCGTCTCAGCGGCGCGCCCAGCCGGTACAGCAGCGACGCGGTACGGCGGTGCAGCCGGTCGCGCTCGCCCGGGTCCATCCCGGCCAGCACGGCCTGCTGGATGCGCGGATGGGCGAAGCGGTCGGGCGGCGTGCCGGTGACCAGCCCGGCGCGGCGCAGCGTCTCCCCCGCCGCCCTGGCGGTGTCCTGGCCGTGCCCGGCGATCATGGAGGCGACCTCCATGCCGTCCTCGGGCGCGACGATGGCCAGGCTGCGCAGCAGGTCGACGCCCGCGGCGTCCACGCCGGAGCCGCTGCCGGACAACCAGCCGAGCGCGGTCTCGGTCAGCGCCAGCGCGCCGATGTCCAGCACCCGGGGCAGCTCGGCGCTCACCGGGCGCACGCCGGACCGTCCGAGCCGCCCGGCCAGCTCCCGCAGCAGCAGCGGGTTGCCCTGGGTGAGCCGGTGGCAGGCGGCGGCGACCTCCTCGCCGATCTCGTCCCCGATCTCCTCGCCGCCGCCGAGCACGGACTCCATGAGCCGGGCGGCGCATCGGGCGCACAGGGGCGCGGGCCGCAGCAGCCGCGTGTACGGCAGCGCCGCCAGGTCCCTGGCCAGGTCGTCGGGGCCACCGGCGTCGGCGGTGGTGTCGGCGGTGGTGAGGATCATCGCGATGGGCAGGCCGTCGAGCCGCCGGGCGATGTAGGAGCACCACTGGGAGGACTGCGGGTCGGTGTGGTGCACGTCGTCGACGGCGATGATCAGCGGCCGGTCGCCGGTGAAGGACCGGGTGGCCCGGTAGAGGCCGTGCAGCAGGTCGGGGGTGACGGGATGGCCCCGGTCGAGCCCGCCGCCCAGGTCGGGGCCGACGACGGCGCTCCCGCCGGACGGCGGCGCGCGGCCGGCGGTCATGAGCGGTTCGAAGAGCTGGCGGACCACGCCGAACGGGTGGTCGCGCTCGGTGGGGTGGCCCCTGGCCATCAGCAGCAGCGCACCCACCTCGCCCCTGGCCGCCAGCGCGGCGTTGAGCAAGGTGGTCTTGCCCATGCCCCGGGCCCCCTGGATCAGCAGGACGGAGGGGCCGCCGGCACGGACCCTCGACAACGCCTCCCGCATCGCGGCGGTCTCGACGTCACGGTGTAGCAGCGGCTGTCCCGAAGACATCGCCACTCCCCACAGTTCGGCCCCCCTGAAACTGTCCACCAGGATCATGCCGCCCGGGGCGGGCGGGCTGTCAATACCTAGGCGCACGAATCCGACTAATCAGGACTATTGGCACCGGGTTCAACAGCAAGCCCATGCCGGGGCGCATGCGCATTCCCGACGGACCAATACGTATTTTCCCCGTCGTCCCGGTGAAATGCGTACGCCGGAATTACGTCTTTACACCGGATCCGGGCCGGTGCGACTCTGCGATCAACCGATTTGGACCCGATACGGGGAGGGTCATGGACCGCCCACGTCTCAAGGCGCACTTCACACCCCAGGTGATCGACGGGTCGAAGGTTTTTCTCCTGGCCGAGGGGCAGCACTACCTCGTCCAGTCGGCGGGGGCCGGGAAACTCCTTCCCTACCTGGACGGACGGCGCACCGTCGCCGAGATCGCGAGCGCGCTGAGCGACGAAGTGCCGCTCCCGCAGACGCTCATCGCCATTCGCAAATTCGCCGCATTCGGCCATCTCGCCAATGGCCGCCCCGATTGGCCGGACAGCACGCTGGCATTCTGGGACGCGCAGGGAATTGACCCCGTCCACGCCCACGACGCGCTCTCCCGCGCCGAATTCACCGTCGTGGCCTGCGCGGGGGCCGACACCGCGCCGCTGCTCCCGGTGCTGCGCGAGCACGGATTGCGTATACGTACGGCCGGCGTGGAGGAGGCGGCCGCCGAGCCCGGCGGGACGATGTCGGTCGTGGTGGCCGGCGACTACCTCGATCCGGCGCTCGACCGGCTCAACGCCGCCTACCTGGCCGCCGGGCACCCATGGGTGCTGGTGAAACCGGGCGGGATCACGCTCTGGGTCGGCCCGGTGCTCCAGCCGGGACGTACCGGCTGCTGGGCCTGCCTGGCGCAGCGGCTGGCCGGGAACCGGCAGGTCGAGCGGTACCTGGCGGGCAAGCGCGGCGGCGGGCTGCCCTTCCACCCGGCGCGGGAGTCGGCGCCCGCCGGTCCGGCCGTGGCGGGCGGGCTGCTGGCCGTGGAGCTGGCCCGGATCGCCGCGGGGGCGGCCTCCTCGCGGCTGGAGGGCCGGATGACCACCGTCGACCTGCGCACGCTCGGCGTCATGGAGCACACCCTGGTCCGGCTGCCGCAGTGCCCGGCCTGCGGCGATCCCACGCTGATCAGCGAGCGCAGCCCCAAGGTCGCGCTGTCGGCGCGCAGCGCCCGGCACGTCACCGACGGCGGCTACCGCATCGAGCCGCCCGCGCGTACGTACGCCCGGCTGGAGAAGCACATCAGCCCGCTGATCGGCGCGGTCACCCGGCTGCACACCTTCGCCGAGCAGGACAACGGCGTCACCTACAGCTTCACCGCGGGCCACAACTTCGCCATGATCGGCGACAACATGGACCTGCTGCGGCGCAACCTGCGGGGGCAGAGCGGCGGCAAGGGCCGGACCGAGGTGCAGGCCAAGGTGAGCGCGCTGTGCGAGGCCATCGAGCGCTACTCGGGGGTCTGGCGCGGCGAGGAGCCGGTCACCGAGGCCGCCTACGCCGACCTCGACCCGGCGGTGGCCGTCCACCCGGAGTCGCTGCTGCACTTCTCCGACGCCCAGTACGCCGGCCGCGAGGAGTGGAACAAGGACCCCGCGCACCGGCTGCACCTGGTGCCCGAGCGGTTCCGTACGGACCTGCCGGTCGACTGGTCACCCGCCTGGTCGCTGACCGAGGAGCGGGAGCGGCTGGTGCCCTCCGGCTACGCCTGGTACGGCCACCCCGACCTGGAACGCCACTTCTACTGCGTGGGCGACTCCAACGGCAACGCCTCGGGCAACTCGATCGAGGAGGCCGTCCTTCAGGGCTTCTGCGAGCTGGTCGAGCGTGACGCGGTGGCCATGTGGTGGTACAACCGGGCCCGGCGGCCGGCCTTCGACCTGGACTCGCTGCGCGACCCGTACGTCGACACCGTGCGCGAGTTCTACCGCGGCATGGACCGCGACCTGTGGCTGCTCGACATCACGACCGACCTCGGCATCCCGGCGTTCGTCGGGGTCTCGCACCGGCTGGGGCACCCGGTGGAGGACGTCATCGTCGGGTTCGGCGCGCACCTCGACCCGCGGATCGCCGCCATCAGGACGCTGACCGAGGTCAACCAGTTCCTGCCCTCGGTGGAGCGGCGCGACGAGCGGGGCGAGACGCTCTACCTGGACGACGACGTCGCCACGCTGGCCTGGTGGAAGGAGACCAAGCTGGCCGAGGAGCCGTGGCTGGTGCCCGACCCCGCCGCGCGTCCCCGCACCCTGGCCGACTACGCCCGCTCGGACGGCGGCGACCTGGCCGGTGACGTGCAGACCTGCGTGGCCAGGGCCGCCGCGGCCGGGATCGAGGTCATCGCGCTCGACCAGAGCCGCCCGGACCTGGAGCTCAGCGTGGTCCGGGTGATCGCGCCCGGCATGCGGCACTTCTGGCGGCGGCTCGGCCCCGGCCGGCTGTACGACGTGCCGGTCTCGCTCGGCTGGGTCCCCGAGCCCCGCGCCGAGGACGAGCTCAATCCGACCAGCGTCTTCTTCTGACCGGTTCGCGGGGCCCCTGGGTGACGGAGAGGAGCGGGCCATGGACGAGACCAAGCTGCGGCTGCGGCGGGACGCGGAGCTGACCGAGGCGGACGGCGAGGTGCGCATCTCGGCGCCGGCCGGCTCGCTCGGCCTGCGCGGGCTCGACGCCGGCACCGCGGCCGCCCTGCGGATCCTGGGCGGCGGCGACGCGGGCGAGACCGCCCTGGCCGCGACGGTGGGCGAGGCCGGGTTGCTGCGCTGGAACCTGCTGGTACGCCGCCTGTCCAGGGCCGGCCTGCTGGAGTACGCCGCGGCGGGGGCCCGGCTGCGCCCGGTCGGCGCCGGGAGCGTGGAGCCCGCGCCCGCGCCGGCGGCGGACACGCCGATCAGGCTGTCGCGCTTCGCCGTCGTCACCGCCGGTGATGGCGTGCTGACCGTGCGTTCCCCGCGCAGCCCGGCGGTGGTCGAGCTGTCGCCGGACGTCTGCGGGCTGCTCGGCGCGCTGGCGTCCTGGACGACCCCGGCGGAACTGGCGGCCGACGGCCGGCCGCGAACGCCGGCGCAGGGGCAGGTGCTGCGGTTCCTGGCGGCGGCGGGCGTGCTCGCCACCGGCCCCGAGGACGACGACCTGCGCCAGGCCCAGTGGCACCCGCGCGACCTGTGGCTGCACGCCCACAGCCGCGGCCCCCGCTACACCGGCCGCTACGGCGGCACGTACGCCTTCACCTCCCGCTTCGACCCGGTGCCCGCCGGCCCCCCGCCGTGCACCGGCGAGCGGATCGAGCTGCCCCGCCCCGACCTGGAGCTGCTGGCCAAGACCGACCCCAGCCTGACCGACACGCTGGAACGCCGCCGCTCCCTGCGCGAGCACGACCAGGACGCGCCCATCACGCTGGCCCAGCTCGGCGAGCTGCTCTACCGGACGATGCGGCGGCGGGCCGTGTTCACCTCGCCGGACGGCCAGGAGCTGGCCGACCGGCCCTACCCCTCCGGCGGCTCGGTCCACGAGCTGGAGGTCTATCCGCTGATCGTGTCCTGCCAGGGGGCCGAGCCGGGACTGTGGCACTACGACACCGCCGGGCACGCCCTGGAGCTGGTCTCGCCGCCCACGCCCGCCGTGCGGGCGCTGGTCGAGCGGGCCAGGTCGGCGGCCCAGCTCACCGGCGACCCGCAGGTGGTGCTGACCGTCACCGCCCGCTTCGGCCGGGTGATGTGGAAGTACGAGACGATCGGCTACTCGCTGGTCCTCAAGCACGTGGGCGTGCTCTACCAGACGCTCTACCTGGCCGGCACGGCCATGGACCTGGCCGTGTGCGCGCTGGGCGGCGGGGACGCCGCCGACTTCGCGCTGGCCAGCGGCCTGGACTACCTGACCGAGGGCAGCGTCGGCGAGCTGATCGTCGGCAGCCGGCGGTGATGGGCACATGACGGCACGACGGCGGCCTGACGGCCGCTTCCAGGGGACGGCGTGATGAAGTTCCGGTTCAAGGCGTTGCAGCGGATGCGGGAGCCCGACGAGCTGGACTCGCCGACGCTGCTGGCCTCTCCGCGCGGGTGGATCGCCACGTTCGTGGTGCTGATCATCGTGGTGGCCGCGGGGGTGTGGTTCTTCGCCGGCAGGCTGCCGGTCACGGTGCCCGCCGTGGGGCTGCTGACCCATCCCGGCGGCACGGCGCGGCTGCAGAGCCCGTACGGCGGGACGGTGCGCTCGATGCTCGTCCAGCCGGCCGAGGCGGTGCGGGAGGGCCAGGCGGTGGCGGTCATCGCCGCCGACGGCGGGTCGGAGCAGGTGGTGCGCAGCCCGTTCACCGGGCGGGTGGTCGCCGGTTCCGCCGTGCCGGGGCACGTGGTCAGGGAGGGCGAGGAGCTGCTGCTCATCGAGCGTACGGACGCGCCGGGCGACCGGCTGGTGGCGATGTTGTTCGTGCCGGTCGACCGGGCGATGGGCGTGGTGCCGGGCAAGCCGGTCGATCTGGCGGTCTCCTCGGCGCCGCCCGGCGCGTACGGGCTGCTGCGCGGCCGCGTCGTGTCGGTCAGCGCCTATCCGGTGATGACCGAGCAGGCCGCCGACCTGGTGGGCGGCGAGGACCCGGCGCGCGGCTACCTGCGGAACACGCCGTCCCGGCTGGTGATCGTGGACCTGGTGCGCGATGCCGCCACGCCGTCCGGCTACGCCTGGTCGACCAGGAACGGGCCGCCGGTGGGCCTGCAGTCGCAGGTCTCCGTCAGTGGCGCGATAGGGCTGGGCAGCCAGACGCTCTTCGACCTGCTGCTCGGGCGCTGAGGTGAGCCGCGTGAGCGCCCCCGCAGCCCGGCCGAAGGAGGGATGCGTGACCACGACCAGCGCCCCCGGGAGGGACGTGTGACCACCACCGGCGTCCCCGAGCAGGGGCATGTGGGCCAGGCCCCCGGGGAGCCCGCCGCGCCCGCTCCCCCGGCGGCCCCCGTACGGCGGCGGCGACGGTGGAGATGGCGGCGGCGCACGCCGACGGTGATCCAGATGGAGGCCGTGGAGTGCGGGGCCGCCTCGCTGGCGATGATCCTCGGCTACCACGGCAAGTTCGTGCCGCTGGAGGAGCTCCGCTCGGCCTGCGGCGTCTCCCGTGACGGCGCCAAGGCCTCCAGCGTGGTGGCCGCCGCCCGCCGCTACGGGCTGATCGCCAGGGGCTTCCAGATGGAGGCCGAGGACCTGCGCTCGCTGACCGAGCCGGCCATCGTGTTCTGGGCGTTCCAGCACTTCATGGTCCTGGAGGGGGTGCGCAGCCGGTTCGGCAGGAAGGCCGTCGCGGTCAACGACCCGGCGGGCGGCCCCCGGATGATCGACTGGGACGACTTCGACTCCGGCTTCACCGGCGTGGTCCTGACGTTCGAGCCGGGGCCGGACTTCCGGCCCGGCGGCCGGCCCACCCGGGTCGGGCAGGCCCTGCTGGCGCGGCGGCTGCCCTCGGGCCGCGCGCTCCCGCTGGTGCTGCTGGCCAGCCTGCTGCTGGTCGTGCCGGGCATCATCGGGCCGGCGTTCAGCCGGGTGTTCATCGACCGGATCCTGACCGGGCGCGACCCGGGCTACCTGGTGCCGCTGCTGTTCGCGATGGGGGTCACCGCGGTCGTGGTGTTCGTGCTGACCTCGGTGCAGCGGCACTACCTGCTGCGGCTGGAGATCCGGCTCGGCCTGGTCAGCTCGGCCCGGTTCTTCCGCCATCTGCTGCGGCTGCCGGTGGAGTTCTTCCTCCAGCGCCGTCCGGCCGAGGTGGCCAAGCGGGTGCAGGCCAACGACGGCGTGGCCGAGATCCTCTCCCGGGACCTGGCCGTCACGCTGGTGAACCTCGTCCTGGTGCTGTTCTACGCGGCCGTGCTCATCCGCTACGACGTGCTGCTCGGGCTGGTCGGGGTGTCGATGGCGCTGCTGAACATCCTGGTGCTGCGCCAGGTGTCGCGGGCGCGGACGGACGCGGTGGCGGCGCTGCGGGCCGACCTGGGGAACCTGACCTCCACCACGTTCAACACGCTGCAGCTCGTGGAGACCGTCAAGGCGACGGGGGCCGAGCCGACGGCGTTCCAGCGCTGGGCCGGGTTCCTGGCCAAGGCGGTCACCGCCAAGCAGCGGCTGGGCGTGGCCACGGCCACGCTGACCGTCGTGCCGCCGCTGCTGGCCGGGATCAACAGCGGCCTGATCCTGCTGATCGGCGGGCTGCGGGTGGTGGACGGGGTGATCAGCGTCGGCATGCTGGTGGCGTTCCAGACGCTGCTCAACGCCCTGTCCAGGCCGGTCACCCAGCTCACCAACCTGGGCGGCCAGTTGCAGGACATCTCGGCCGACATCTGCCGCCTGTACGACGTCGAGAAGTACCCGATGGCCAGGACGTTCGAGCGGGCAGCCACCGGCGGGGAGCAGGCCGACCCGGGCGGGCGCCTGGACGGGCGGCTGGAGTTCGCCGACGTGACCTTCGGCTACAACGCGCTCGCCGCCCCCGTGATCAGGAACCTGTCGTTCACCGTGGTGCCGGGCCGCCGGGTGGCGATCGTCGGCAACTCCGGCAGCGGCAAGTCCACCGCCGGCAAGCTGGCCGCCGGCCTGTACGCGCCGACCGCCGGCCAGGTGCTGCTGGACGGCCGGCCGCGCGACGACCTGCCGCGGGCCGTCGTGGCCGCCTCCGTCGCCTACGTGGACCAGGACATCACCCTGTTCGAGGGCACCGTGCGCGACAACCTGACGTTGTGGAGCGACGACGTGCCCGACGAGGTGGCGGTCTCGGCGCTGCGCGACGCGGCGCTGTTCGACCTGATCGCGGCCCGGCCCGGCGGCCTCAACAGCCGGGTGCTGGAGGGCGGCAGGAACCTCAGCGGCGGCCAGCGGCAGCGGCTGGAGCTGGCGCGGGCCCTGTCGATCCAGCCCACGCTGCTGATCCTGGACGAGGCGACCAGCGCCCTGGACCCGGAGACCGAGCGGACCATCGCCGACAACCTGCGCAGGCGCGGCTGCGGCTGTCTGATCATCGCGCACCGGCTGTCCACCGTGCGCGACGCGGACGAGATCATCGTGCTCGACCGCGGCGAGGTGGTCGAACGCGGCAGGCACGCCGAGCTGCTGGCGCTCGACGGCCACTACGCCGAGCTGCTCAGGAGCTCGCGCAAGAACGGCGACGGCGGATGACACGGAGGATGACGCAGTGCTGAAGGTGGCCGGTTTCTCCCCGTTCTTCACCGACGCCGCCACGCCGGTGGACTACTCGGCGGAGAACCTGTTCGTGTTGTCGGGCGTGCGCGAGGTGCTGCTGGTGGAGGAGGGCGCGGTCGACCTGTTCGCGGTGCGGCTGGAGGGCGGCCGTCCGGTCGGCCGGTGGCACTACCTGTGCCGGGTCCGGCAGGGCACGCTGCTGCCGGGCTCGCCCAAGGGGCCCAGGCACGGCATCGTGGGCCGTCCGGTGCTCGGCACCCGGGTGTCGCGCCTGCCGCTGGCCAGGCTGGGCGAGCTGTCGGGCACCAACCGGTCGGCCACGATGTCCACCGCCGAGTACGGGCTGGCCGTCCGGCAGTTCGTCCGCGGGCTGGAGGCCGGGATGATCGCGCTGGCCACCGCCCTGCGCGACGCGCTGCCGCCGCGCGAGTTCGTCCCGCTGCTGCCCGACGCGGTGACCGAGCTGCCCGCCGGACGCGCCGCCCGGTCGGTGGACGGCGTGCGGTGGATGACCGTCGAGGCGGGCGCGGTCGAGATGCCCGACGGGGTGGCCGGCGTGCTGACCGCGGGCGCCGAGCTGGCGGTGACCGAGCGGGACTGGCTGGTCGCCGACGCGCCCGCCCGGCTGCGCGCCCGTTCGACCTGGCAGCTGCTGGCCGACGAGACGATCTGGGCCCGCTGGGTCGAGCACGCCATCCGCTTCCTCTACACCGTGGACCGCCGGGTCGAGCGGCGGCGGGCGCTGGAGCTGGAGGCGTTGCGGCGGCGCAAGGAGCGCGAGGCCGGCACGACGCGGGCGGCCCGCCGCGGCTTCGACACGCTGCTCCGCGACACGGAGGCCAAGGTGCGCCTGGCCGACGTCACCGCCGACCCGCCGACGCTGGCCGCGGCCAGGCTGGTGGCCTCGCACGGCGGGTTCACCGTGACCGCGCCACCGCCCGGCCAGGCCCGGGCGGCCGACCCGCTGCAGGCCGTCGCGCTGGCCTCCGGGGTGCGCACACGCTCGGTCCGGCTGGACGACGGCTGGTGGAAACACGACATCGGGCCCATGGTGGGCTACCGGTCCGACGACGGGACGCCGGTGGCCCTGCTGCCGATCGGCTCGCGGTACGTGGTGGCCCAGCCGGGCCACAGCCGGGTCACGCCCGTCACCAAGGCGGTCGCGGCCACGCTGAGCGGCAAGGCCGAGGTGCTGTACCAGCCGCTGCCGCGCGAGGTGCGGACCGTGGCCGGGCTGCTGCGCTTCGGCCTGGCCCGCAACGGCCGCGACTTCTGGGTGCTGGCCTCCCTGGGCACGCTGGTGGCGGTCATCGGCCTGCTGGTGCCCGCGATGACCGGGCTGGTGCTGGGGACGTTCGTGCAGCGGGCCGAGCGCGACCTCATCGTGCAGGGCGCGGCGCTGGTGATCGGCGGCGCGCTGGTGGCGGGGGCGCTGTCGATCGTGCAGAACGTCGCGGCTCTGCGCATCGAGGGCCGCTCGTCGGCCCGGGTGCAGGCGGGCGCGTGGACGCGGCTGCTGTCGCTGCCCGTCACGTTCTTCGGCCGGTACTCCACCGGCGAGCTGGGCACGACCGTGCTGGGCGTGAGCGCGGCGCAGGAGACGCTGTCGGGCGTGATGACCACGGCGACGCTCGGGCTGTTCGGCGGGCTGGCCAACCTGGCGCTGGTGTACTTCTACGACGTCGGGCTGGCGCTGCTGGCGACACTGCTGGTGCTGGCCGGCGTGCTGGTGTGCGCGGTCGCCGGCTTCTTCGAGGTGCGCCTGCAACGCCGCCTGTACGAGCAGGAGCAGCGGCTGTCCTCGCGGGTGTTCCAGCTCCTGTCGGCGGTGCCCAAGCTGCGCGTGGCGGCCGCGGAGGACCAGGCGTTCGGCGTGTGGACGCGCGACTTCATGGCCACCAGGACCACCTCGGCCGCGGCCCGGCGGCTGCAGAACGTGGTGACCACCTTCAACGCCGGGTTCCCGCTGGTCTGCTCGGTGGTGATCTTCGCCGTGGCGGCCGGGCCGCTGCGCGGGCAGCTCCCGATCAGCGCGTTCCTGGCCTTCTTCGCCGCGTTCAGCCTGCTCATTGCCTCGGTGTTGCAGTTCACCGGGGCGGCCATCACGGCCATGGGCGTCGTGCCGATGCTGGAGAAGCTGGCGCCGGTGCTGGAGGCCGAGCCGGAGGACCACGCGGGCAAGGCCGACCCCGGCGACCTGTCGGGCCGCGTCAGCCTGTCGCGGGTCTCCTTCCGCTACGGCGAGGACGGCCCCGCGGTGCTGACGGACATCGACCTGTCGATCGAGCCCGGCGAGTTCGTCGCGATCGTCGGCCCGACCGGCAGCGGGAAGTCCACGATCCTGCGCCTGCTGCTCGGCTTCGAGCAGCCCGACGTCGGCTCGGTCCTGTACGACGGCCAGGACCTGGGCGAGCTGGACCTCGGGGCGGTGCGCCGGCAGTGCGGCGTGGTGCTGCAGAACGGCGCCCTGCTGGCCGGTGACATCAGGCAGAACATCGTCGGCAGCACGAACCACACCATCGACGACGCCTGGGAGGCGGCGGCGATGGCCGGCATCGCCGACGACATCACGGCCATGCCGATGGGCATGCACACCGTCCTGTCGGAGGGCACGAACACGCTCTCCGGCGGCCAGCGGCAGCGCGTCATGATCGCCAGGGCGCTGGTCTCGCGGCCCCGCATCGTCTTCTTCGACGAGGCGACCAGCGCCCTGGACAACCCCGCCCAGAACGTCATCGCCGAGAGCACCCGGCGGCTCAACGCCACGCGCGTGGTCATCGCCCACCGGCTGTCCACCGTCCGGGACGCCGACAAGATCCTGGTGCTCGACGGCGGGCGCATCGTCCAGCAGGGCACCTACGACGAGCTGCTCACCGAGGAGCAGGGGCTGTTCGCGCGGCTGGCGCGGCGGCAGATGTGAGCGCACGGAAGGAGCCGTCATGGAGTTCGCGCTGCTGATCCACGGGCCGGAACGGGCCTGGGCCGAGCTGCCCGAGCAGGACCGCGCCGAGCTGTTCGCCGCCTACCTCGACTTCGGGCGGCAGCTGCGGGAGGCCGGCGTCACGGTGCTGTTCGGCGCGCGGCTGGCCCGTCCGGACGCGGCCAAGGGGGAGCCGCGCGAGGACGGCCGTCCCGAGCTGGGCGGCATGTGGATCCTCGACCTGCCGTCGGAGGAGGCGGCGCTGGAGTGGGCCGGGCGCCTGCCGGCCGGGCCGGGCGACCGGGTCGAGTTACGGCGCTGCGACCGTGGAAGGATGTCACGATAGTGCCAACCGGGGCTCTGCCCGCGCCCCACCACGCCTTTGGGGCAGAACCCACAGGGAGGTAGACGACTCATGGACTTCGTGCTGCTGATCCACGGCGACGAGATGCTCTGGGACGCCTTCAGCGAGAGCGAGCGGGAGCGGATGGCCGAGGCGCACCGTCAGTTCGGCCGGGCGATGGCGATGGCGGGGGTCAAGGTCAAGTACGGCGCGGGGCTGACCAGGTCCAGGGAGGGCAAGCTGGTCAGGCCCGACGGGCCCGCCGTCGACGGGCCGTACGCGGTCGGGCGGGAGCAGATCGGCGGTATCTGGGTCATCGAGGTCCAGTCGGCCGAGGAGGCCGAGTCGTGGGCGCGCAAGATGCCCTACGCGCCCGGCGACATCGTCGAGGTGCGTCCCTGCGACCCGGCCTCCTGAAGGGCCGGGCCCCGGGCCGCCCTCAGTAGCGGGCTCTGCGGCTGAGCAGCACGCCGACGGCCAGGAACAGCAGGCCGGCGGCGCCGTACACGATGGCCAGCGAGGTCGAGGGCGGCTTCTCGCTGGCGTTCACGACGGCCAGCCCGAGGCCCACGATCGCGCTGATGTAGCTGAAGATCGCGATGAAGATCTTCCAGAACGGACTCATGACGTGCTTCCTTCCGATGGGTGCTGAGCCGGTCCGTACGGTGCGGTCCCGGCGACGACGAAGCCGAGCAGCATGACCCAGGCGTCCGGGTCGGCCAGGAAACGCCGCCAGCGGTCGGCGGCCAGGGCGAGCCCCGCCATCGGCAGCGCGCCCGAGGCGACGAGCGGCGCCAGGCGTTCGGGCCCCAGGTGCGGGGCGAAGGCCGCGGTGGGGTGGGTGTCGTTGGTGGTGGCGAACGGCCGCAGCACCACGTCGGCGAACCCGCCGCGGCGCAGCAGCCGGGTGAGCTTCCTGCCGATCTGCCGGTCTCCTCCGGCGCCGCGCTGGGCCTGCGCCATGGTGGCGTGGACGGAGGCCAGCTCCGGGTACATCGGGTCGGCCAGCCCCCACAACATGCTGTCCACCTCGACGACCACGATCCGGCCGCCGGGACGCAGCACGCGGAGCGCCTCGGCCAGCATCGGCGCCGGATCGCCCACGTGCTGCAGTACGTACCGCAGCAGTACGCCGCCCACGCTGCCGGTACGCAACGGCAGCCGGGCGCCGTCGGCGGTGACCAGCGGGGCGCCGCAGCCGCCCGCGTTGCGCAGCAGGGCGGCGTCCACGTCGAGCGCGATGACCGGCAGCCCCGGCTCGGCGGCGCGCAGCCTGCGGGTCACCGCGCCGGACCCGGCGCCGAGCTCCAGCAGCGGGCCCTGGCCGGTCAGGCCGAGGTCGCGCATGATGCGCAGCTCCTCCTCGAAGGAGAGCGCCGCCTGGGCCTCCAGCCGGGCCAGCTCGCCCGCCACGCCGCCCCAGGTGGTGTTGGCGGCGTCGTAGGAGCCGGTCGCGGCCTGAGCGCTCATCGGGGCGCTCATCGGGGCGCTCACCGGGGCCTCGGGGTCATCATCAGGCCGTGCCGGGGCCGCAGCGTGACCAGCGCCTCGGGCTCGACGGGGAAGCCCGCCACCAGCTCCATGCGCAGCCCGCGCAGGATGACCGCGAGCACGAGCGTGGCCTCCACCAGCGCGAAGTGCCGCCCGACGCAGATGCGCGGGCCGCCGCCGAAGGGCAGGTACTGGTGGCTGAGCAGCCGGGCGGCCCGGTCGGGGTCGAACCGCTCCGGCCGGTACGCATCCGGCTCCGCCCAGTACCTCGGATCCCGGTGCAGCACCCACGGGCTGACGCACACCAGCGACCCGGCCGGTACGTCGTAGCCGTCCAGCACGTCGTCGGCCGTCCCGCGGCGCGAGATCAGCCAGACCGGCGGGTAGAGCCGCATGGCCTCCTGGACGGCCTGCCGGCAGCGCCGCAGCCTGGGCAGGTCGGCGGCGGTGGGCGAGCGGCCGGCCAGCACCTCGTCGATCTCGGCGTGCACCGCCTCGGCCGCCTCCGGGTTGCGGTCGAGCAGGTAGAGCGTCCAGGTCAGCGACTTGGCGGTGGTCTCGTGCCCGGCCATGACGATGGTCAGCACCTGGTCGCGCAGGTCGGCGTCGGACATCGCGTGCCCCTCGGCCAGCATCGCGCCGAGCAGGTCGTCGCCCGCGCCGCCGGCCCGGCGGGCGGCGATGATGAGCCTGGTGACCTGGTCGAGGAAGGCCCGCGCGCGCAGGAAGCCGGCGTGCCGGGCGGCCGTGTCGACCGGGTCGGGGTCGTCGCTGGGTACGTAGTGGCCGATGAAGCGGTTGACCGCGTCCACGGCGCGGCCGAAGCCCTCGCCCGCGCCGCCGATGTCGGTGCCCAGCATGGCCTTCACGATCACGGTGAGGGTGAGCGAGGTCAGGTCGTGGTCGACGCGTACGGGCCGGCCGCCGGCCCAGTGCGCCACCAGGTGCTCGGCCGCCTCCACGATGACCCGGTCGAACCGGCCCACCTCCGCGGGCCTGAACGCGGGCGCGCACATCCTGCGCTGGGCCGCCCACTCGGCGCCGTCGCTGGTCAGCAGGCCGTTGCCGAGCAGGGGGCGGAGCATGTCGTCGTCCGGCGTGCGTTCCTTGGTGTAGGCGGCGCCGTGCTCCTTCAGCACGTGCCTGGCCAGGTCGGGTCGGTTGAGCATGTAGACCGGCTCGCCGTCGGCGTCGTGGCGGGTGACGTCGCCGAGGGCCGCCATGGCGGTGACGAACTCCAGCGGAGCGTCGCGCATGGCCCTCAGGCTCTGGGTTCCGGCGGGTCCCGGCGGCACCCGGGGGGATACGTACGTCCCGGACATGGGTTCTCCCGATGGCTTACGCAAACGAATATTATCGATACGCATTTCCGGCCATCGAATACGTATATCGCTTCGTATTGTTCCGGTCGGCGTATTTGCAGAGTACCTTTTAAGCAGAGGGCTCTCAATACTTAATCCAGGGCCCCGGAAATTAAGTCTAGGCACTGCGAATTCGGCTGTGTAAGACTCCGTTCCGAGACGGCGCACCGCGCCGAAGGGGAAAAGCTCCAGGAGGACGCAATGGCCCTGAACCCCAGAGAGCGGACCGAATTCGTCAACGCCTACACGCGAGTCCTGATCACCGCGTGGTCGAGCGAGGAATTCTCGGCGAAGCTGGACGGCAACCCTCGTGAGGCGCTGGCCGAGGCCGGCCTCGAGGTTCCCGCGGGCGCCCAGATCACCCTCGTGCGCAACGTTCCCGACGGCCACCACGACACGAACCTCGACGTGCAGGTCTCGCTGTGGGAGCGCGGGCTGGAGACGGGGACGTTCGAGTTCCACATCCCCGAGACGCCGCAGATCGACATGGCCGAGCTGAGCGAGGGCGACCTCGACTCGATCGCGGCCGGCGTCGACGTCAACTGCTGCTGCTGCCCCTGCTGCTGCTGCACCTGACGCCGGGAGCCACGCACGCCAAGAGGAGGTAGAGGAGATCATGTCCGACGACCAGGCGAACCCCATCCACGTACGGGGGCTGCGCAAGCAGTACGGTCCCGCTCTCATCCTGCAGGGTGTGGACCTGGACGTTCGTCCCGGAGAGGTGTTCGCCTTACTCGGCCCCAACGGCGCGGGCAAGACGACCACGGTCGAGATCCTCGAAGGCGTGCGCAGGCGTTCGGGCGGCGACGTGCGGGTCCTCGGCCGTGACCCGGCCGAGGACGCCCCGCGGTGGCGGGCGCGGCTCGGCATCGTGCCGCAGACGACGGGCGCCTACGCGGACCTGACCGTCCGCGAGGTCGTCGAGCACTTCGCCGCCTTCTACCCCGCGCCGCTGCCCGCGGCGCAGGTGATCGACATGGTGGGCCTCGGCGCCAAGGAGCGCAAGCAGGCCCAGACCCTCTCGGGCGGCCAGCTGCGCCGCCTTGACGTGGCCGTCGGCGTCGTCGGCGACCCCGACCTGATCTTCCTCGACGAGCCGACCACCGGGCTGGACCCGGAGGCCCGGATGGAGGCGTGGGACCTGGTCCGCTTCTTCGCCGACCAGGGCAAGACGACCGTGCTGACCACCCACTACCTCGACGAGGTGGAGGCGCTGGCGCAGCGCGCGGCCGTGATCGTGGCCGGCCGGATCGTCGAGACCGGGCCGGTGGGCGAGCTGGGCGGGCGGCGCGACACACCCGCCGCGGTGAGCTTCACCCTCACCCCCGAGCTGAGCGCGGCCGACCTGCCGGACCTGCCCGCGGGCACCGCGCTCGACCCGTCCTGCGCGCCCGGCGTGCCCGGCGGCACGCTCACGCTGCTCACCCACACGCCCACGCGGGCCCTGGCCGCGCTGCTGCCCTGGGCCGCGCGCGCGGGCGCCGACGAGCTGCCCGACCTGCGCGTCCACCGGCCCACGCTGGAGGACGTCTACCTCAAGCTGATCCGCGAGAACCAGGGGGCCCAGGCATGACCAGCTCGAACGCGATCGTGGCCGAGCAGGGCCGTCCCGTGCGTGCATCGGGCGGCGGGTCAGGGCTGTGGCGGGCGTCGGCGGCCCGTTCGTCGGTGGAGCTGAAGTCGTTCTTCCGCAACCGGCAGTCCTTGTTCTTCACGCTGCTGCTGCCGATCGTGCTGCTGCTGGTGCTCGGCTCGATCTTCTCCGGCACGGTCCCCGGCACGCACACCGACTTCAAGCAGATGTTCGTGGCCGGGATCATCGCCTGCGGCATCATGAGCGTCAGCTTCAACGGCCTGGCCATCAACATCGCGATCGAGCGGGACAACGGCATGATCCGCCGCCTGGCCTCCTCGCCGATGCCGAAGACGGCGTACTTCGTGGGCAAGATCGTCCGGGTGGTGGTGACCGGGGTGCTGGAGGCGGCGATCCTGCTGGGCGTCGGCGTCGCGCTGTTCCGCCTGCCGCTGCCGCCGGACGCCGGGCACTGGCTGACCTTCGCCTGGGTGCTGCTGCTCGGGGCGACGTCCTGCTCGCTGCTGGCGGTGGCCTTCAGCGCGATCATCCCGAACGCCCGCTCGGCCGCGGCGATCGTCACGCTGCCGTTCCTGGTGCTGCAGTTCATCTCCGGGGTGTTCTTCCCCTACAGCGAGCTGCCGGCGTGGATGCAGAGCCTGGCGGCGTTCTTCCCGCTGAAGTGGATGACGCAGGGCCTGCGCTCGGTGTTCCTGCCGGCCGACTTCGCGGTGGTGGAGCCCGCCGGCACGTGGGAGCTGGGCAGGACCGCCGCGGTGCTGGGCGCCTGGTGCCTGGCGGCGCTGCTGCTGAGCCTGCTGACCTTCCGCTGGCGCGGCGCCAACGTCCGCTGACCGGGGAAGGGGCTCAGATGGCGAGGGTGAAGCCGGTCAGCCTCCTGGGCACCAGGCCCGGCGCCCAGGCGGGCGGCTTCCCCGTGCGGCGCAGCCCGGGATACCGCTCCAGCAGCCCGCTCAGCAGCAGCCCGCCGGCCTGCCTGACCAGCGGCGCGCCCAGGCAGAGATGGGTGCCCGCGCCGAAGGCCAGATGGGGGTTGGGCGAACGGGCGACCAGCGGCTCGTCGGGCCGGTCGAACACCGCCGGATCGCGGTTGGCCGCCCCGACCAGGGCCAGCACCCTCGCCCCCGCCGGGATCACGCCGCCGTCCAGCGGGACCTCCTCGGTGGTCACCCGGGCGGTGAACGGGATCGGCGACTCCAGCCGCAGCAGCTCGTCCACGGCCGACTCGGCCACGTCCGGGCCGCCGTTCCTGATCAGTCCGGCGGCCTCCGCACGCGGCAGCAGCCAGTGGAGGGCGTTGCCCACCATCTCGGCCAGCGGCTTCCATCCGCCGACGACCGTGAGCGCGGCGATGCCGAGCATCTCGGCCCTGGTCAGCCGGTCGTCGGCGGCCAGCCGCCCGAACGGCGAGCCGCCCGGCCCGTTCCCGGCGGCTTCGGCGGCGGCGTCGGCGCGCTCGCCGAGGAAGCGGGTGAGCTCGCCCATCGCGGCCCGCCCGGCCGCGGCGGCCTGCGGCCCGGCCAGCGGGTCGAGGTTGACCGACACGCGGGCGGCCAGCCCGGCGAAGGCCGGCACGTCGGCGGCCGGCAGGCCGAACAGCCTGGCCAGCACGCCGGTGGCCAGCGGCTCGCCGAGGTCGGCGGTGGCCTCGATCTCCTCCCGGCCGGCCAGCGCGTCGAGCACCGCGCCGATCCCGGCCTCGATGTCGCCCGCGATGCCGCGGATCGCGGCCGGGCCCATCAGCAGGGCGCCGGGCGAGCGCAGGCGCTGGTGCTCGGGGGGATCGGTGGTCAGCATCGACGGCGGCAGCTCGTCGTCCCTGACCCGCTCCCGCTGCCCGAGCGCGGCCGAGAAGCGCGGGTCGCGCAGCGCGAGCGCGCAGTCGGCGTGCGCGGTCAGCAGCCACATGCGCGAGGTGACGTCGAAGTGCACGGGATCGTGCTCGCGCAGCCAGCGGTACGCCGGATACGGGTCGAGCCGCCCGCGAGGAGAGAACGGGTGCGCAAGGTGGCCGGGCAGCGTGCGGGGTGCCGTCATGGCGTCTCCTCGTGATCAGGCCGAGGACAAACTACTACAGAGGATGTGCCGGTGGCAGAGCTTGACGTCGTCGTGATCGGCGCCGGGGTGAGCGGGCTGACGGCGGCCGCGCGCCTGGCCGCCGCCGGGCTGGCGGTCACGGTGCTGGAGGCCAGGGAGCGGGTGGGCGGCCGGATCCGCACCCACCGGCCGTCCCTGCTGGAGCTGGGCGCGCAGGTGATCCACGGCGACCGCAACCCGATCGCGGCGCTGCCCGGCCTGGAGGCGCCGGTGCCGGTGCCGCGGCGCGCGGCCCGGGTGCTGCTGCCCGGCGGGCCGCGCCCGCTGACCGCGCTGCGGCCCACGCCGCCGCTGCTGGAGGACCGGCTGACGTCGGGCGCGGCCCGGGAGTCGCTGCGCCGCCTGGCGGTGGCGAGCCCCTGGGACGTGCCGGTCGCGGCGTGGCTCAAGGAGGAGACCGCGCGGTGCCCGCAGGCCCTGGAACCGGCGGCGGAGTGGTTCAGGCAGAACTGGGCGGCCGAGCCGGAGGCGCTGAGCGCGCCCGCGCTGGCCGCGCTGCGGCGGGCCGACCGGTCGGGGCGGGGCGAGTTCGCGCTGCCCGGCGGCTTCGACCGGCTGCCCGCGCGGCTGGCCGAGGGGCTGCGGGTACGGCTCGGCGACGCGGTCGTCCGCCTGTCCTGGACACCGGGCCGGGTGCGGGCGCTGACCGCCGCGGGGCACGTGGAGAGCGCCGCCGCCGCCGTGGTGACCGTGCCGCCGCCGGTGGTCGCCGAGGGGCGGCTGGTGCTGGACGACCTGCCCGTGCGCAAGCAGGCGGCGGCCTACGAGCTGCGGCCCGGCGACGCCTGGTGCGGGCTGGCCGCCTATCCCGTGCCCGCCCCCGAGTCCGTCGTGGTCTTCGACGCCGGCGGCCGTCTGGGGTTCGTCAGCACGACCGCCGGGCGGCCCGAGGTGCTGGTGATGGCCAAGGCCCGCACCGCCGCGGCGGCCCGGAGCGCGTGGGCCGAGCCGGGCGGCCTGGCCGCGCTGCTGGCCCGCGCCCTGCCGTGGACGCGGGGGCTGAACCCGGAGGTGGTGGTGTCCGACTGGGGCGCCGACCCGTGGGCGGGCGGCGCGTACACCTACCCGGGCGTGGGGACGTTGTGGGCGTCCCCGGCCTGGGCCGAGCCGCTGGGCGGGACGGTCTTCTTCGCCGGGGAGGCCACCGTCGGCCTGTCCGGTCCGCCCATGGCGCACATGGCGATGGCCAGCGGGGAGCGCGCGGCCACAGAGGTGATTGGGGCGCTGGAGAGATGACGGCCGGTAACGGGCAGCTCCACGGCGGGTGGTTCCTGCTCGCCCTCGACGACGAGATCGGCCCGGGGATCACCCCGCTGCGGCTGGGCGGCGCGCGCCTGATGGCCGTGCGCGACGGCGAGCGGATCCGGGTGTTCGAGGCCACCTGCCCCCACCGTGGCGCCCATCTGGCGTACGGCGGCAAGCTGGACGGCGACTGCGTGATCTGCCCCTTCCACGGCAAGCGGATCTCGCTGGGCGGGTCCGGCCGGCGCTGGTCGGTGGGCGAGCTGCGGACGTTGCGGGCCGGGGCCGCGCTGTTCGCCCGGCTGTCCGGCGACCCCGGCGACGACCGCGGCTTCGAGCAGGTGATCAAGCAGGCGGCCGAGGACCTGGTGATCGTGGCGGCGGTGAACCAGCCGGTGACGGTCCCGGCCGAGTACGTCGTCGAGAACGCCTTCGACGCCCAGCACTTCAGCACCGTCCACCTGGTGCCCTCGGTGCGCGGCATGCGGGTCAGCATGGGCGGGCACGACGAGCTGGTCATCGAGGGCGAGTTCCGTACCAAGGCGCCGCCGTGGGAGCGGGAGCGGCGGCTCGACTTCGCCTCCCGTTTCGTGGCCCGCGCCTACAGCCCGCACCTCGTGGTGACCGAGCTGGGCACGGAGTCGGCGCCGTACACGATCGTCACGGGCGCGGTGCCGGACGGGACGGGCTGCGTGGGCCGGGTGGCCATCGGCGTGCGGCCGGACCAGCAAGGCTCGCTGCCCGCGCTCGTGCACGGCGCCCGCTACGCCTTCGACCAGGACCGCGTGGTCTGGGACCACCTGGACATCGGCGCCCCGCAGCGGCTGGACGCCGGCGACACCCCGGTCATCGCCTTCCGCCGCTTCTGCCAGGGCTTCGCCCCCGTCCCCGCCACCGCCGGAGCGTCCTCATGAGCCTGTACGTGCGCTCGACCGGCGAGGGCCGGGCCGTGTTGTGGATCCACGGCTACACGATGGACGCCTCGGTGTGGGAGCCGCTGTGGAACCTGCTGCCCGGCTGGCGGCACGTCGGCGTGGACCTGCCGGGGCACGGGCGGTCCGGGCCGCTGCGGCCGGGCACGTCGCTGCCCGCGCTGGCGGCCGAGCTGGCCGGGCTGGCCAGGGCGGAGTCGGCCACGCTGGTGGTGGCCGAGTCGATCGGCTCGATGATCGCCCTGCAACTGGCCGTCGACCACCCCCGCGACGTGCGCGGGCTGATCGTCGGCTCCCCGACCATCGCCGGCGCGCCTCCCGAGCCGGGCACCGCCGAGCGTTACCGGGCGCTGGCCGGGCTGGCCAGGATGGGCGCGGACGGCGAGCAGCTCGCCGACCTGTGGATGTCCTCGCCGCCGGACATCTTCCGCGGCACCGAGGACCATCCCGAGCTGCGGGCCAGGCTGCGGGCGATCGTGGCCGGGCACTCGTGGCGGGAGCTGCGCGACGGCGCGATGCACGGGCTGAGCAGGCACGTCCACACGGCCGACGACCTGCGCGGCATCCGGGCGCGCACGCTGGTCGTCGTCGGCGACCGGGACATGCCGACGTTCCGGGCCGGCGCCGCGCTGCTGCGCGGGTCGGTCCCCCGGTGCCGTACGGTCACCGTCCCCGGCGCGGGGCACCTGTGCCTGATCGAGCGGCCCGGGGTCGTGGCGCCGCTCGTCGCCGAGCACCTGCGGCTGTCGGCCCTGGACGCGGACGAGGAGGCCGGGCGTGCCGATTCACGAGCACTATGAGCCGGGCGAGCCGTGCTGGGTGGACTACGGGGCGCTCGACCCGGCCGGCGCGCGGGCCTTCTACGGGGAGCTGTTCGGCTGGACCTTCCGTGAGGAGGGCGGCTACTCCTTCGTCGAGCTGGGCGGCCAGGTCGTGGCCGGTTTCGGCCGGGTGCCGCCGGGCCTGCCCGCCTCCTGGAACACCTACCTGGCGGCCCCGGACGTGGACGCCCTGGCCGTACGGGTGAAGGAACTGGGCGGCGGCGTCGTCTTCGGCCCGATGGCGGCCGGCGAGGACGGGCGCGTGCTGTTCGCGACCGACCCGGCGGGGGCGGCGGTCGGCTTCTGGGAGGGGCACCGGCCGGCCGGGATCGTGCTGGCCGGCGAGCCGGGCACGTGGTGCGCCCACGAGCTGTGGTCGGCCGGCGCCGCGTTCTACCGGGACCTGCTCGGCGCCGCGCCCGCGGTCCGGGAGGGGACGGGGGCGCGGCCGCAGTGGATGACGTTCTTCGCGACCGCGGACCGCGCCGCGACCGCCGCGACGGCGGCCCGGCTGGGTGCCACGACCGCCCCCGGGCATCCCCGGGCGACGATCGTGCGCGACCCGTGGGGGGCCCTATTCGCGCTGACGTGACCGCCCGGACAGCACGAAGAACAGGGCCACGAGGACGGCGCCGGCGATGACGACCACCGAGCCGACCGTCTTGCCGATCAGGAAGGCCACGACCACCGCGGCGGCGTAGACCAGGGGAACGACCAGCCGGAGGTTCAATCCCATGCGCGCTCCTTGAAGAAAGACGGAACGGAACTCAGACGCATCATCGAACAGGCCGGGCCGGCGGTCCAGAATAACGCCGGAATATACGTATCGGCCTACGTATTGGGCCCCACCTGCCGGGCCCGTCACTGCGTAATACGTATCGATTATCGGAAGGGCTCGCGATGACCAAGGTATTAGTGATCGGCGGCGGCCCGGCGGGCTCGATCGCCGCGACGCTGCTGGCCCGTAACGGAATGGACGTCCGGCTGCTGGAACGCGAACGTTTCCCGCGTTACCACATCGGCGAGTCCGTCTCGCCGTCCTGCCGGACGATCATCGACTACGCCGGGGCGCACGAGAAGATCGAGGAGCGCGGCTACCCCGTCAAGGAGGGCCTGCTGCTGCGCTGGGGCGCCGAGCGCGACTGGACGGTGAACTGGGCGGCCACGTTCGGCCCCGAGGTGCGCTCCTGGCAGGTGGACCGGGACGACTTCGACCAGGTGCTGCTGGACCACGCCGCCTCCCAGGGCGTCGAGGTGATCCAGCGGGCCAGGGTCAGGCGCGTGCTGTTCGAGGACGGCCGTGCCTGCGCCGCCGAGTGGGACCGCGGCCTGGAGCGCTTCGATCACGTGGTCGACGCCTCCGGACGCGCCGGGGTACTGTCGGCGCAGCACTTCCGTGACCGACGACCGCACGACGTCTTCAGGAACGTCGCGATCTGGGGCTACTACCAGGGCGGCGACCTCCTTCCCGGCACGCCGGGCGGCGGCATCAACGTGATCTCCGCACCGGAAGGGTGGTACTGGGTGATCCCGCTGCGCGGCGAGGTGTTCAGCGTCGGCTTCGTCACCCACCAGACGCGCTTCCTGGAGCGGCGTCCCCACTACCGGTCGCCGGAGGAGATGTTCCACGCGGTGGTGGCCGAGTCGCCGACCGTGGCGGGGCTGGTCGGCAAATTCACCGGCCCGGTGCGCATCGAGCAGGACTTCTCGTACGTGGCCGACTCCTTCTGCGGTCCCGGCTACCGCATCGCCGGCGACGCCGCCTGCTTCCTCGACCCGTTGCTGTCGACCGGGGTGCACCTGGCCATGTACAGCGCCCTGCTGGCCGCGGCCTCGATCACGGCCACCGAACGCGGCGAGGTGAGCGAGCAGGAGGCCCAGGGCTTCTACGAGTCCCTGTACCGCAACGCCTACCAGCGGCTGCTGACCATGGTCTCCTCGGTCTACCGGCAGTACCGCGGCCGGGCCAGCTACTTCTGGCTGGCCCAGCACCTGGTCAGGGGCGACAGGTCCGACCACGCGTTCGCCTCGATCACGGCCGGGCTGTCCGACCTGACCGACGCCACCACCGCCGGCGGCACCGCGCCGATGAGCGAGCTGGTGACCGCCGCCCACGACGCGGGGCTGCGCGCCCTGCGCAACGTCACGCCCGCCGGCAGCACCCTGGCCCCCATGCGCATGGACGCCAACGACCTGTACGACGCCGCCACCGGCCTCTACCTGACCGCTCACCCCCGGCTCGGCATCAGCCGCTCACTGACGAGGACGCCTTGATGAAGTCACTGGTCCGCCTGCTCCTGCCGCTCGCCTTACTGGCGGCCCTGCTCTCCCCCGGCCCGGCGACGGCCGCCCGGACGCCCTCCTCGGCCGCGGGCGGGCAGGCGTTCACCGGGCAGGCGGAGGCCATGCGGCGGCTCTCGTTCATGATCGGCACGTGGGCGGGGGCGGGCTGGACCGTCACGCCCTCGGGCACGCGGCAGGAGTTCCTGCAGACCGAGCGGGTGCGCCGGCAGGCGGGCGACCTGGTGATCTCGGTCGAGGGTCAGGGTCGCGACAAGGCCGACCCGCGCACGATCGTGGACAGCGCCCTGGCGGTGATCAACTACAACGAGGCGACCGGCCAGTACCGCTGGGAGGCGTTCTCGCGCGGCTACGTCACCACGGTGGGGCCGGTGGTCGGCGACGACACCTTCCAGTGGAGCCTCCAGACGCCCGGCTACACCAGCCGCTACACGCTGACGTTCACCGCCACGACCTGGCACGAGATCGGCGAGACCACCGTGGACGGCGGTCAGACCTGGCACCAGAACTTCCAGATGGACCTGCGCCGGCTCTACTGACGCCTGCGCACACTTGTACAAATGTAACACTCCGCGAAAATTTGGTAGCAATGCGTGCATAGTCCCAGTTCAGCCGGGTACCGCGATTCCATTGGCTCCTCGTCCTGGAGGAAACCGTGGACATCAATATTGGCCAAGGCCTGACGGACGCCTGGCGACAGGTCGCGACGTTCGTGCCCAGGCTGGTCGCGTTCCTGGTGATCCTGATCATCGGGTGGATCGTGGCGAAGGCGCTGCAGAAGCTCGTGGACAAGATCCTCGACCGCGTCGGGTTCGAACGGGCGGTACACCGCAGCGGCGTGCAGCGCTGGCTCGAAAGCAGCCGGTACGACGCCAGCGGGCTGCTCGCCAAGCTCGTCTACTACGCGATCCTGCTGATCACCCTGCAGATCGCCTTCAGCGTCTTCGGGCCCAACCCGATCTCGTCGCTGCTCAACGGGGTGGTGGGCTGGCTGCCCAAGGCCGTGGTCGCCATCGTGATCATCGTGATCGCCGGGGCGATCGCCCGGGCCGTCAGGGATCTCGTCGACGGCGCGCTCGGCGGGCTGTCCTACGGTCGCTGGCTCGGCATCGCGGCGGCCGTCTTCATCTGGGCGCTGGGCATCATCGCCGCGCTCAACCAGATCGGCGTCGCCACGACCGTCACGACCCCGGTGCTCATCACCGTCCTCGCCACCATCGGCGCGATCCTGGCCATCGGCCTGGGCGGCGGGCTCGTCCGCCCGATGCAGCAGCGCTGGGAGCGCTGGATCGGCCGGATCGAGGCGGAGGCGCCGCAGGCCAGGGCGCACGCCGAGGCGTACCAGCGGGGGCGTGAGGACGCCCGCACGATGGCCCGGCCCGCCGAACCGGCCCGGACCACGCCCGGCGCCCCCGGCACGACCGGCACGACCGGCCCGACCGGCCCGACGGGCACGACCGGCGGGGCGACCCGCGCGGACATCCCGCCGGAGACCTGAGCTCCGTGTGGCCGGGACGAGCGCCCGGTCACGCGGACCCACCCCGGCCGGCCGAGCCCCGGCCGCCGGGTGAGCCGGCCCCGCGCCGGCGACCTTGCCAGAGGGGGCGAGGGGAAGGAGACTCCTTCCACGAACTCCTCGGGAGGGACATGAGCAGAGAGCGCTTAGTGAAGGACAGGGCCGGCGAGGCCGCCCGGCCGGAGCAGTGGCAGCCGGGGGATCTCGTCCTCGACACCCGTGGCCGGCTGTTCGTGCGTGCGTCCGGGGAGGACGAGAGGCTCGGTCGCCCCTGGGCCCTGCCGTTGCACGACACGCTCGACGTGTCCGGCCGGCTCAGGCGGGTTCGGCGAGGAAGCCCTGCTCGCGGGCGAGCCAGCAGACCGCCGTCAGCCGCAGGGCGGGCGCGTCGTGGTCGCCGCTGAAGATCCAGCCGCGGTGGCGCAGCTCGTCGAGGAAGCCCAGCAGGTAGTCGCCCAGGGTCTCGCGGTCGAGCGGGATCGCGTCACGCAGCAGCGCCGCGTGCTGGTCCACGGCCGCGACCAGCGCCGGCTCGGACTCCATCCTGGCGAGCTGGGCATGGCCCAGCGTGTCCATCAACCACCGCAGGGGCGAATGCGCCCAGCCCTCCTCGAAAACCACGCGCCAACTTTAAGGCATCGCCCGAGGTCAGGCCGCCTGGGGGGGCGGTAGCGCGGTCAGTCGAAGGGCAGCCCGACGTAGTTCTCCGCCAGCGTGGTCGCCGCCGCCTCGGAGGAGGTGACGTAGTCCAGGTAGGAGGTCTGCAGCCGCCGTCCGTACGCGTCGTCCTCGTCGAAGGTGTGCAGCAGCGTCGTCATCCACCACGAGAAGTGCTGCGCCCGCCACACCCGCTTCAGGCACGCCCGCGAGTAGCCGTCGAGCAGCTCCGACGAGCCGTGCTCGAAGAAGGCCGCCAGCGCCTCGGTCAGCACCCGGACGTCGGCCACGGCCAGGTTCAGCCCCTTGGCGCCGGTCGGCGGGACGATGTGGGCGGCGTCCCCGGCCAGGTAGAGCCGCCCGTACTGCATGGGCTCGGCGACGAAGGAGCGCATCGGCGTGACGCCCTTCTCGATGATCTCGCCGGTGGTCAGCTCGAAGCCCGGGACGGTCTCCAGCCGGGCCTTCAGCTCGGCCCAGACGCGCTCGTCCGGCCACTGCGCCACGTCGGCGTCGGCCGGGACCTGGAGGTAGAAGCGGCTGACCGTGGGCGAGCGCATGCTGTGCAGCGCGAAGCCGCGCTCGGTCCTGGCATAGATCAGCTCCTGCGACGAGGGCGCCACCTCGGCCAGGACGCCGAGCCAGGCGAACGGGTACTCCCGCTCGAACACCTCCAGGACCCCGTCCGGGACGCTCGGACGCGAGACGCCGTGGAAGCCGTCGCACCCGGCGATCACGTCGCAGTCGAGCCGCTCGCCGCCGAAGGTGAGGTACGGCTCGGACCCCGGCGAGTGCACCGCGACGTCCTCGACATCGAACCGCAGGTCGCCGCCCGCCGCCAGCCGGGCCGCGATCAGGTCCTTGACGACCTCCTGCTGGCCGTAGACGGTGATGGCGCGGCCGGGGACGAGCTTGTCGAAGGCGATGCGGTGGCCCGCGCCGCCGTACCGCAGCTCGATGCCGTGGTGGGGCAGGCCCTCGCGCAGCATGCGCGCGCCGACCCCCGCCTCGACGAGCGTGTCCACCGTGCCCTGCTCCAGGACGCCCGCGCGGACCCGCCGCTCGACGTAGGCGCGGCTGCGCTTCTCCAGCACCACCGAGGAGATGCCGCGCAGGTGGAGCAGATGAGACAGCAGGAGGCCCGCGGGGCCCGCGCCGATGATCCCGACCTGAGTTCGCATGAGGGAAGTCTGCTGCCTGCCGGCCCCGGGAGCCGAGTAGCCTCTTCCACTGAGTGGAAGAATCGCGCAGGAGTGTGGTCATGTCCGGAGGAGCCCGGCGTCCGGGGCAGACGGTGACGTCCAAGGTGCTGGCCATCCTGGGGGCGTTCGACGCGGCCCATCCGCAGCTCACGCTGACCGACCTGGCCAGGCGGAGCGGGGTGCCGCTGAGCACGGCCCACCGGCTGGTGGCCGAGCTGGAGGAGTGGCAGGCGCTCAGCCGCTCCCCCGACGGGCGGCTGCGGGTGGGGCTGCGGCTGTGGGAGCTCGGCCAGCTCGCGCCCGGCAGCCTCCAGGGCCGCGCGCACCCCTGGCTCCAGGAGCTGTTCGCCACCACCGGCGAGAACGTGCACCTCGCCGTCCGCGACGGCCTGGAGGTCCTGTACGTGGACAAGGTGTACGGCAGGCGGGCCGTGCCCATCGTCTCGCGCACCGGCGGGCGGCTGCCGATGCACCCGACCGGGGTGGGCAAGGCGCTGCTGGCCTTCGAGCCGGAGTGGTTCGTGCAGGCGTACCTGGCCCGCGCGCTCGAACGGCCCACGCCGCACACCGTCACCGAGCCGGGCCGGCTGGCCAGGGAGCTGGCGGCGGTGCGGGCGCAGGGCTACGCGCTGACGCACGAGGAGATGACGCTCGGCTCGTGCTCGGCGGCGGCGCCGGTCGTGGTGGACGGGCGTGCGGTGGCGGCCGTGGGGATCGTGCTGGCCTCGCGGCGCGCCCGCGAGCTGCCCCGGCTGGTGGACCCGCTCCTGGAGAGCGCCGCCCGGATCGCCGCCGCCTGCCGGACCCCGTGACCGGCCGCCGGCTGGCGGTCAGTCGGTGAACTTCTGGATGCGGTCCTTGAACAGGGTGGTCGCGATGGCCGCCTTGTGCGGCTGCCCCTTCAGGAACGCCTGGGCGAAGCTCTTGGCCTGGTCGTAGGAGACCTTGCCGGGCATGGGCGGCTCGTTCGGGTTGACGTCCACGTCGACCAGGGCGGGGCCGTCGTGGGCGAGCGCCTGCCTGATCGCCGCGGCCACGTCCCCGGATTTGGTGACCTTGGCGCCGAACCCGCCGCACGCCCTGGCCCAGACCGAGTAGTCGGCCTCCGGCTGGGCGAAGCGCACGCCGTGCTCGGGGTAGCCGAGGACCATCTGCTCCCACAGGATCTGGCCGAGCGAGTTGTTGTTGTTGATGACGACCTTGACCGGCAGCCGGTGCTGGGCGGCGGTCAGGAACTCGGCCATCAGCATCGCGAACCCGCCGTCGCCGACGTAGGCGATGACCTGCCGGCCGGGGAAGGCGTGCTGCATGGCGATGGCGTACGGCAGGCCCGGCGCCATCGTGGCCAGCGTGCCCGACAGGTAGAACTCGCGCCCGCCGCGGATCGTCCAGTGGCGGGCGGCCCAGGTGGCGATCGTGCCGCTGTCGCAGGTCAGGATGGCGTCGTCGGCGGCCAGGTCGTCCAGGACGGACATGGCGTACTGGGGGGCGATCGGGTCCCTGTCGGGGTTCTCCAGGCTGTCCATGTCGGAGCGCCACCTGGCCATGAGCTTCTGGTACTTGGCCAGGTGGCCGTCGCCGTCGCGCCGGGTGAGCAGCGGCAGCAGCTCGCGCAGGCCCTCCTTGGCGTCGCACACCACGGGCACGTCGGTCGGCACCCGCGCCCCGGCCCTGGTCGGCTCGGCCTCGAACTGCACCACCCGCGCCTTGCCCGGCTCGGGGAGGAACTTCGAGTAGGGGAAGTTCGTGCCGATCATGAACAGCACGTCGGCCTCGTCCATCAGCTCCTCGCTCGGCTTGGTGCCGAGCAGCCCGATCCCGCCCGTCGTGTACGGCGAGTCGTCCGGGACGACCGCCTTGCCGGGCAGCGTCTTGACCACCGGCGCGCCCAGCGCCTCGGCCACGGCCAGCACCTCCCGCCGGGCGTGCAGCGCGCCCTGCCCGGCCAGGATGGCGGGCCGTTGCGCGGCGTTGAGCACCTCGGCGGCCCGCACCAGGTCCTCCTGGCGCGGCAGCCCCGGCGGCCGCAGGTAGATCGGCGCGGTCTCCGGCGCCCGCACCGGCGCGACCGTCCGGTACGGGTCCTCCCCAGCCTCGGCCACCTGGATGTCGTTGGGCAGCGTGAGATGGGCGACGCCGCGCCGGGCGTAGGCCGTCCGGACGGCCAGGTCCACCAGCGAGGGCAGCTGGGCCGGGTTGGTGATCATCATGTTGTACTCGGCCACGTCGGCGAACAGCTTGTCGAGGTGGACTTCCTGCTGGTAGCCGGTGCCCAGCACGGCGGTCTCCTGCATGCCGGTGATGGCCAGCACGGGGACGTGGTCGAGCTTGGCGTCGTAGAGGCCGTTGAGCAGGTGGATGCCGCCGGGGCCGGAGGTGGCCAGGCACACACCGATCCGTCCAGTGGCCTTGGCGTAGCCGGTGGCCATGAAGGCGGCGGCCTCCTCGTGGTGCACCAGCACGAACCGCACCCGGTCACGGTGACGGCGCAGCCCCTCCATGATGCCGTTGATGCCGTCGCCGGGCAGGCCGAAGACGGTGTCCACGCCCCACTCGGCGAGCCGTTCGACCAGGGATTCGGATGCGATACGAGCCATATTGGCGGCTCTACCCCGCACCGCCGTCCACAGACCTCGTCACGAAAATCATTGTCATCTCCGGGGATTCGCGGGTATGGACCCGGCATGCGCATTCTGGTCACAGGAGCCACCGGCACCCTCGGCAGGGCCCTCGTGCCCGTCCTGCTCAAGGCGGGACATCGGGTACGGGCGCTCAGTCGTACCCGGCACGAGGACCGCGGGGGCGTGGAGTGGGTGTGGGGCGATCTGGCCTCGGGCAAGGGCGTCGCCGAGGCCGTCCGGCAGGTCGAGGCCGTCGCGCACCTGGCCACCGGCGGCCGGCAGAGGCGCGCCCAGGTGGACCTGGCCGGCACCCGCACGCTGACCGCGGCGGCCCGCGCGGCCGGGGCCTCGCACGTGCTGCTGCCCTCGATCACCGGCGCGGACCGCGCGCCGGGTCACCGTCACAAGCTGGAGGCCGAACGGCTGGTCAGGGAGAGCGGCATGGCCTGGACGATCGTCCGCGCCACCCCGTTCCACCAGTCGGTGGACCGGCTGCTGCGTGACCTGGCGGCGCTGCCCGTGCTGCCGGTGGACCGCTCGCTGCTGTGGCAGCCGGTGCACGTGGACGACGTCGCCGGCCGCCTGGCCGCGCTGCTGGCCGGTGGCCCGGCCTGCGCCGTCGTCGAGTACGGCGGCCCGCAGGTCCTCGGCACCGAGGAGCTGACCAGGACCTGGCTGGACGCCCGCCGCCTGCGCCGCCTGTGCCTGCCGGTGCGCATCCCGGGCCGGCTGGCCGCCGCGCAACGCGCGGGCGCGTTCACCACCGAGGCCGACCCCAAGGGCCGGATCACCTGGCACGACTACCTGTTCCCGCCGCCGCCCGTGCCCTCGGACGACTTCGCCGAGGAGCACACCGCCTCGCCGACCAGCCCGGCCACGCAGCCCGAGCGGGACCCGTCCGTGCGCGTCTACGGCGGCGACGAGGGCTACCAGCGGCCGACCCGCGGCTGAGACCGGTTACCGATTCGTTAGGCACCCCCCTCTTGCTGGGCTTTCTCCGCCGTCGGTACCGTCACTGAACAACTTGTTCAGCCTGACCGATCGAGAGGTTCGATGACGGACCTGGGTACCCGCATCCGGGTCTACCGAGGCATGCGCGGCATGACCGTGCGCGCCCTGGCCGGCGAGGCCAAGGCGAGCCCCAGCTTCATCAGCCAGCTCGAACGCGGGCAGACCAGCGCGAGCATCGGCATGCTGCGCAGGATCGCCTCCGCGCTCGGCATCACCGTGGCCGACCTGTTCAACGAGGACGACGAGCCCGCCCACCGCGTGGTGCGCCGCGCCGAGCGTCCCGAGCTGGCCACCGCGCCGGGCACCCGCAAGTTCCTGATCTCCCAGCGCCCGCTGCGCACTGTGGAGATGTACGCCGGCGAGTTCGACCCCGGCGCCTCCACCGGCGACGAGCCGTACACGCACGGCGACTCGCAGGAGATCTTCCTCGTGCTGCGCGGCAGCCTCACGCTCTGGCTGGGCCCCGCCGGGTCCGCCGCCGCGCACCCGCTGGGGCCCGGCGACAGCGTGGAGTACCGCACCTCGGTCCCGCACCGGGTGGTCAACGACGGCGACGAGACCGCCGAGGTGCTCTGGGTGATCAGCCCGCCCACCCCGTCCGCCGGGGAGAGAGCGGACGGGGAAACAACGGACGGGCAAGCAGCAGCCGTGGAGGCAGAACAGTCATGACAGGCATCCCGCTCACCGACGACTTCGCCAACGGGGGCGTCTCGTTCTGGTACCGGCAGATCGGCCTGCCGGCCAGGCGGCCCTCGCTGCCCGGCTCCCGCGAGTACGACGTGGCGATCGTCGGCGGCGGCTACACCGGCCTGTGGACGGCGTACTACCTGAAGAAGGCCCAGCCCGACCTGCGGATCGCGATCCTGGAGAAGGAGTTCGCCGGGTTCGGCGCCTCCGGGCGCAACGGCGGCTGGCTGTCGGCCGAGTTCGCCGGCTCCCGCGAGCGGCACGCCCAGGCCCGCGGCCGGCAGGCCATGATCGACCTCCAGCACGCCATGTTCCGCGCGGTGGACGAGGTCATCGACGTCACCCGCGCCGAGGGCATCGACGCCGACGTGCACAAGGGCGGTCTCGTGCACGTCGCGACCAACCCGGCCCAGCGGCGGCGGCTCCGCGAGGAGGTCGCCGACCTGCGCTCCTGGGGCTACGGCGCGGACGACATGCGGCTGATGGACCGCGACGAGCAGCGCGAACGCCTCCAGGTGGCGGGCACGCTGGAGGCCGCGTACTCGCCGCACTGCGCCCGCGTGCAGCCGGCCAAGCTCGCCGTCGGGCTGGCCTCGACCGTGGCCGCGCTGGGCGTGGACGTCTTCGAGGGCACGACGGTGACCGAGATCCGGCCGCGCGTGGGCGGCGGCAAGGCGACCGCGCACACGCCGCTCGGCATCGTCTCGGCCGACTACGTCATCCGCGCCACAGAGGGCTTCACCGCGTCACTGGCCGGGCAGCACCGGCAGTGGCTGCCGATGAACAGCTCCATGATCGTCACCGAGCCGCTGCCCGCCGAGGTGTGGAAGCACATCGGCTGGGCCGGGCACGAGCTGCTCGGCGACCAGGCCCACGCCTACGTCTACGCCCAGCGCACGGCCGACGACCGGATCGCGATCGGCGGGCGGGGGGTGCCGTACCGGTTCGGGTCGCGGACCGACCGCCGGGGGGCCACCCAGGCGCGGACGGTGGCGCTGCTGTGGCGGATGCTGGTGAAGCTCTTCCCGGCGGCGGCCGACGCGCGGGTGCAGCACTCGTGGTGCGGGGTGCTCGGCGTGCCGCGCGACTGGTGCTCGACCGTGCACCTCGACCACGCGAGCGGGCTGGGCTGGGCCGGCGGGTACGTCGGCAGCGGCGTCACCACCACGAACCTGGCCGGGCGCACGCTGCGCGACCTGGTGCTGCGGCGGGACACCGAGCTGACGGCGCTGCCGTGGGTGGGCCGGCAGGTGCGGCAGTGGGAGCCGGAGCCGCTGCGGTGGGCGGGCGTGCAGCTCATCTACACGCTGTTCCGGGCCGCCGACCGCCACGAGAACGACCGCGGCACCGGCACCTCGCTCTACGCCCGCCTCGGCAACCTCGTCTCGGGCCGCTGACCGCCGCTCGCCGGTGAGGGGTCAGGGGCCGCCCGCGCCCTGCCAGGGGTCGTAGTCGGCCTCCAGCGGCTCCTGCGCCGGCCGCTCCTCCTCCGGCACGTGCTGGAGGTTGACCCGGATCCGGTACCACACGCTGCTGCGCCCGCGCATGCCGTCGACCAGCACGTCGGCGGGCTCCAGCAGGGCCGCGACCTCGGGGTGGCGGGCCTTCCAGCGGTCGAGCCCGGCCAGGGCCTCCTCCTTGTGCTGGGCCCTGGCGATCTCGACGACCGGCATCGTCTGCTGCCTGCGCCCGCTGCCCTTGGGCGGCTTGGGCGCGGGCCCGAGCTCCTCGGCCAGCTCCAGCAGGCCGTCGAGCGAGCCGGCGTGCAGGTCCATGTCCTCCCACGGGTCGCCGATCTCGGCCAGCCGCTTCGGCACGCTGTCGACGGTGAACTCCTCGGGCCGGCAGCCGGGCACCTCCTCCCAGCTCAGCGGGGTGGACACGCGGGCGTCGGGCACCGCCCGCACCGAGTACGCCGAGGCGACCGTGCGGTCGTAGGCGTTCTGGTTGAAGTCGACGAACACGCCGTGGCGCTCCTCCTTCCACCACCGGCTGGTCGCCAGGTCGGGGGCCCGCCGCTCGACCTCGCGCGCCACGGTCTCGGCCGCCTTGCGCACCTGGGCGAACGACCACCGCCGGTCGATCCGGGCATAGACATGGAACCCCCGCGACCCGGACGTCTTGGGCCAGGCGACCAGCCCGTGGTCGGCCAGCACCTCCCGTGCCACCTGCGCGGTCGCCAGCACGTCGGCCCACTCGACGCCGGGGACGGGGTCGAGGTCGATGCGCAGCTCGTCGGGCCTGGCCAGGTCGTCGGCGCGGACCGGATGGGGGTTGAGGTCGACGCACCCGAGGTTGACCACCCAGAGCAACTGCGCCAGATCGGTGCAGACCACCTCTTCGGCGCTCAGCCCGGACCGGTAGCGCAGCTCGGCCACCTCGATCCAGTCGGGCCGCTTGGCCGGCGCGCGCTTCTGGAAGAACGCCTCCTGCTCGATGCCGTGGACGAACCGCTTGAGCACCATCGGCCGCCCGTGCACGCCGCGCAGCGCCGCCTCACCGACCGCCTGGTAGAACCGGATCAGGTCGAGCTTGGTGTGGCCGGACCGCGGGAAGACCACCTTGTCGGGGCTGGTGACGCGGACGGAGCGGCCCGCGACCTCGATGTCAGGCATGAGATCACGATACGCGGCGGGTCCGACAGTCAGCCGGGACGCCACCCCCGGCTGCGCGCCTCCCAGTACGTCAGCCCGAGCCGCCGGTGCAGCTCGACGGCGGCCTCGTGGTGCTCGCGCGCCTCCCGTCCGCGGCCGAGCCGGCCGGCCAGCTCGGCCAGCACGTCGTGCACCGAGCCCCAGGCGGCGCTGCCCATGCCCATGACGATGAGCTGGCCGGCGATGGGCAGCAGCCGTTCGTACAGCTCGGCGGGGTCGGGCGTGCCGAGGCGGGCGGCCACCAGCCCCCAGACGGGGTGCAGGAAGTCCGCGGCCCAGTCCTCGCGCAGCTCCACCCCCCACCGGCCGATCAGCTCCCGGGCGAGCTCCGGCCGCCCGGCCTCCAGCGCGGCGAGCACGGCCAGCGGGCGCACCGGGCTCATCAGCGGCCGCTCCCCCGCCGCCACCAGCTCCTCCAGCAGCTCCGCGCCCCGGCCCTGGCCCCGCCTGCAGGTGTAGAGGGTGCCCAGGCGGCGCGCCTCGATCCCCCACAGGCTGCCGCCGAACGCGAGCCCGGGGAAGCGGCCGAGCAGGGCCTCGGCCTCGTCCCAGCGGGCGTGCAGGGTGTGCGCGGCGGTCTGCGAGACGCGGACCATGGCCTCCAGCTCGGGCCTGGCGACCTCGTGCAGGAGCTGCTCGCAGCGGTCCAGGTCCCTGGCCCACTCGGCCAGGTCGCCCGCGCGCAGCAGGCACGACATGCGCAGGACGCGCCCGACCAGCCGGGCCTCCCTGGGCAGGCCGGGGACGGCCAGCATCTCCTCGGCCGCCCTGCGCCGCGCGTCGTTGCGGCCCGGGACGAACCCGGCGATCAGGTAGTTGTTCAGCGCCTTGGCCAGCAGCATCGGGTCGTCCAGGCCGCGGGCCAGCTCGACGGCCTCCAGCGCCAGCCGCTCGCCCTCCGCGCGGCGCGGGCCGTAGTGCAGCTCGATGCCGAGCGTGCCGAGCAGCGCCGCCCTGGACGCCGGGTCCACACCGCCGGCGAGCAGGTCCTCCAGGACCGCGACCATCGTCTCGTCCACGACGCCGTACGGCCGCCAGTTCCACACCGACAGCCCGCCGAACACCGAGACGGCGGCCACCAGCGCGTCCTTGTCGCCGAGCCGCTGGGCCTGGGCGACGGCCTCGTCCAGGTCGCGGTGGGCGCCGGCGGCGTCGCCCAGGCTGCGGCGGGCCCGGCCCAGCTCGGTGAGCAGCCGGCAGCGCCGCGGGGAGTCGCCGGGCGGGAGGTGGGCGAGCGCCAGCTCCCACAGCTCGACGGCCTCCTGGTAACCGTGCCGGGCGGCGGCCTGGGCGGCGGCCTCGCCGGCGTGCGTGACGGCCTTGGGCGCGCCGCCCAGCCTGGCCGCCGCGGCGAAGTGGCCGGCCAGCAGCGCCGGGTCGGCGCCGGGCACGCTCTCCAGGTGCAGGCCGGCGCGCAGGTGCAGCCGGGCGCGGGCGAGCGTGGTCAGGCCGGCGTCGAGTGCCTGGCGGACGAGGGCGTGCGAGAAGCGGTAGTCGGCCGCCTCGGTCAGCAGCCCGGCGGCCAGGGCGGGCTCCAGGCCGGTCATGACCTCCTCGACCGGCTGCTCGACGAGCGCGGCCAGCAGGTCCACCTCGACCTCCCGCCCCGCGACGGCGGCGGCCCTGAGCAGGTCCAGCGTCGGCCCGGGCAGCCTGGCCAGCCTGCGGTCGATCACGTCGCGTGCGCCGGGCGGGACGAGATGGCGTTCGCGCTCGGGCAGCCGCAGCAGCTCGGTGAGGTAGAACGGGTTGCCGCCGGAGCGGTCGAGCAGCTCCCCCGGGTCGGCGCTCACCTCGCGCAGGCGCAGGAAGTCGCGCACCCCGTCGGCGTCGAACGGCGCGAGCGGCAGCCTGCGGCCCTCCCCGGACAGGGCGGCCAGGGTCTCGCGGAGCTGGGCCGGGTGGCCGGCCGGCTCGGGCCTGAGGGTGGCCAGCACCAGGGCGGACGTGCCCGCCAGCTCGCCGGCGACGTGGCCGAGCAGCTTCAGCGACGAGGCGTCGGCCCAGTGCAGGTCCTCCAGCACCAGCAGCAGCGGGCCGCCGCGCAGCGAGTCGAGCACGGCGTCGTAGAGGTCGAACAGCTCGGCGTGCGGCGACGGCGGGATCATGCCCGCCCGCGTCCACGGCCAGAACGCCGGGGCCCTGGCGTCGTCCAGGCACCTGCCCCACTCCACCCGGAAGCCGCGGGCGGCGGCCAGGCCTGCGGCGGCCCTGGCCAGGCTGGTCTTGCCGATGCCGGGCTCGCCGGTGACCAGCGCCGCCCCGCCCCGCCCGGCCCGTGCCGCGCCCAGCAGCTCCTCCAGGGTCCGCAGCTCCGCCTCCCTCCCCACCAGCCGCTCCCCCGCGCCCCGGCCGGCCACCGGCACGGGCTTCGCCGGGGGCTCCGGGGCGGCCTCCGCCTCCTTCTCCGTCCCCGGGTCCTCCGCCGGAGTGGCGGTCGTCGCGCCGGGGGCGTCCAGGGCCGGGGACTGGTCGAAGACGGCCTGTTCCAGACGTCTGAGCTCAGGTCCCGGCTCGATGCCCAGCCGTCCGGCCAGCAGCCCGCGCACCCGGCGCAGGGCGGCCAGCGCGTCGGCCTGCCGGCCCGCCCGGTAGAGCCCGAGCACCAGCAGCCGCCACGCCCGCTCCCGGTACGGGTACGCCTCGGCCAGCGACTCCAGGTCGGGCACGGTGGCCTCGCCCAGCTCCAGCCGCGCCTCCAGCCGGTCCTCCTCGGCCGCCAGCCGCAGCCGCGCCAGCCGGGCCGGCACCTCGGGCGCGAGCCCCGGGAACTCGGCCAGCGGCTCGCCGCGCCACAGGCCGAGCGCCCGGTCGAGCACCCGTGCCGCCTCGCCGTGCCGCCCCTGCCGCACCAGCCGGGCGCCGTCGGCCGTCCAGGAGGCGAAGCGGGCGACGTCCGTCTGGCCGGGCGCGATGTCCAGCAGGTAGCCGGGCTCGCGGGTGAGCAGCATTCGGGGCGGCGTGCGCGGCCTGCGTCCGGGTTCGAGCACCCGCCGCAGGTGCGACACGTACGCCTGGAGCGTGGCGGTGGCCCTGGCCGGGGCCTCCCCCGCCCACAGCTCGTCGATCAGCCGGTCGAGCGGCACGATACGGCCCGGTTCCAGCGCCAGCATGGCCAGCACCGCGCGCTGCTTGCGGGTGCCGAGGTCGAGGCGGCGGCCGTCGGCGTCGTCCACCTCGAGCGGCCCGAAAAGTCTGAACTCCACAGACCTCAAGTCAACCCCAATTCCCACGCAAGTGGGGCGACGCATCATTGATCGCATGAACGAACTGAGGAACATGACGGCCGGCCCGGTGCTGCTCCCCGGCGACGACGGCTTCGACCAGGCGCGACGGCCCTGGAACCTGGCGGTGGACCAGCCGGTGCGCGCGGTGGTCGAGGCGGCCGACGCCGACGACGTGGCCGCCGTGATCGGCTACGCCCGCCTGCACGGCCTGGCGGTGACCGCGCAGCCGGGCGGCCACGGCGCGTCGGGCGACACCGAGGGGACGATCCTGCTGCGTACCGGCCGGCTGGGCGGGGTGGAGATCCGCGACGGGGTGGCGCGCGTCGGCGCGGGCGTGAAGTGGGGCGAGGTGCTGGCGGCCGCGAGCCCGCTCGGGCTGACCGGCCTGGCGGGCAGCTCGCCGGTGGTGAGCGTGACCGGTTACACCCTGGGCGGCGGCCTGAGCTGGTTCAGCCGCAAGTACGGCTTCGCCGCCGACAGCGTGCGCGCCGTCGAGGCCGTGGACGCCGACGGCGGCCGGGTCAGGGTGACCGCCGAGCGCGACCCCGAGCTGTTCTGGGCCCTGCGCGGCGGCGGCGGCGACTTCGCGATCGTGACGGCGCTGGAGTTCGACCTGCACCCCGCGCCCTTCCTGTACGGCGGCCGGATCATCTGGCCGGCCGACCGCGCCGAGCAGGTCATGGCGGCCTTCCGCGAGGTCACCGCCGACGCGCCGGAGGAGCTGTCGGTGTGGTTCCAGCTCCTGACGCCGCCCGGGGCCCCCGGCTTCGTCATGGCCGACTGCACCTACCTCGGGGCCGACCCGGGGGCGCTGCTGCGGCCGTTCGAGGCGGTGGGCGGGGCGATCGCCGACACCAGGCGGCGGCTGCCGGTGGCCGAGCTGGCCTCGATCTGCGACGAGCCGGTCGACCCGAGCCCGGGCGTGGGCCACACCGAGCTGCTGACCAGGCTGGACGACGAGGTCGCCGGCGTGCTGGCCGGCGAGCCGATCGAGCCGCTGCTGGCGGTGCAGGTCCGGCACCTGGGCGGGGCCGTGGCCAGGCCGGTCGAGGGCGGCGGCGCGGTGGAGCGGCTGGCGGAGCCGTACCTCGTGCACTCGCTGGGCCTGCCGTCGCCGGAGGTGTCGGAGCGGATGGAGCGGCTCGGCAAGTCGCTGGTGCCGTTCAGCACCGGGCGGCGTCCGTTCACGATGCTGCACGGCGGGGAGCAGGCGGCGGCGGCGTTCTCGCCCGAGACGCTGGCCCGGCTGCGCGACCTCAAGCGCGCCCGCGACCCGCTCAGCGTCATCAGGTCCAACTTCCCGGTGCTCGGCTGACCGGCCTACGCCTCGTCGAGGACCAGGTCGTACGTCGCCCGGGGCGCCACGAAGGCGCACAGCTGGGCGGCCTCGGCCAGCAGGGCGTCGCGATCCGTACGGCGCAACGGGGTGAACGGCCGGATGCGCAGTGTCCGGTCCCGGATCTGCCAGGTGCCCTGCCACATGCCGTCGACCAGGAAGGTGCCGGTGGTCGCGCCGTTGCCCGGGGGGAGCGGGACGGGGCGGTTGCCGGGGATCATCCGGGTCCGGTCCTTGTGTGACAGCAGCAGATTGTCGTATTCGGGGAGGAATCTGGGCGGGGCGGGCACGTCCTCGGCCGGCCGGGGCGCGTCGGGCAGGTCGTACAGCACCTGCCGCTCCTCCCCGCGGAACACCCGCAGGGGCAGCCGCTCCACCACCTCGCGCAGGTGGGTCAGCCCGGACCACAGCTGGACGTCCGCGACGCTCGCCGGGCCGAACGCGCCGAGGTAGCGCAGCACCAGCGCGTCCACCGGCACCGGACGCAGCGGCGCGCCCAGCCAGTTCTCCACGGGCGTCCACGCGGCGGGGCCGGTGCCGCCCCAGACGCCCCGCGGCGGCACCTGGCACAGCGCGAGGTGATGCGTGGCCGCGTAGGCCAGCGCGCTCGGATCGGCGCCCGGCCGGCTCTCCGCGAGCAGCCTGCCGAGCTCACCGCGGGTGCGCGGCCGCTCCGCCAGCAGCCGCCCGGCCTGTTCGAGCAGCGCCTCCCGGTCCACGTCCCCGAGACCGCGGCGGAAGTGCGCGCGGAAGTCGGCGGCGTGCAGCGGATGGAACAGCGCGCGCCAGCCCAGGCAGTCGCGGGCGCTGACCAGGTGCACGGTGTTGCGCATCAGGTGCAGCCGCACCACCTGGCGCTGCTCGGTCAGCGCCGACAGCTCGCCCGGCGCGAAGCCCCGCAGCCGGGTCCACAGCCCCACGTACGGGGCCAGCGGCGCCTGGGACTGCATGCCGCCCAGGTGCTCGATCGCGTCGATCGCCCGGACCGGCGCGCGGTCCAGCAGGTACTGGCGGGCCAGCGTGGCCCGGTTGAGGCGACGCCGGCTCAGCACGTCGCTCACCGCAGCGGTCCGAAGAAGGCCCGCAGGTCGGCCGCCAGCACGGCGGGGGCCTCCATCGCGGGGAAGTGCCTGCCGCGCTCGAACTCGCTCCAGTGCGCGCCGGCCGGCGCGGGCACCAGCCTGCGCACCGTCTCGTCGGCGCCGAAGACCGCGAACCCCTGCGGCACGGCCGGCGGCGCGCCCCAGTCGGCGGAGTGGGCCTGCTCGTACAGGGTGTGCGCGGCGGAGGCGCCGGAGCCGGTGAACCAGTACAGGCTGACCGTGGTGAGCAGCTGGTCGCGGTCGACCGGCAGGTCGGTCCACTCGTGGACCTTCTCGGCGATCCAGGCGAGCTGCAGCAGCGGCGAGTCGGCCAGGCCGTAGCCGATGGTCTGCGGCCGGCTGTTCTGGATCGCCAGGTAGCCGGAGCCCTCCTTCCGGAAGGCGTCCATCCGGCTCAGGATCAGCTTGTCGACCGGGTCGTCCGGGTCGAGCCGGTCGACGATCCCCGGCATGAAGGTGGCGACGTTCGCGGCGGTGAACGGATCGGTCACCACGTGCACGCCGACGACGTGCTCGCCGTCGAGGCCGGCGAGCAGGCCGGACACGCCCGCGCCGACGTCGCCGCCGTGCACGCCGTACCGCTCGTAGCCGAGGCGGCCCATCAGCTCGGCCCAGGCGCGTGCGGTGCGCCCCATCGACCAGCCGGTCCCGCCCAGCGGGGTGGAGAAGGCGTAGCCGGGCAGCGACGGCGCGACGACGTGGAACGCCTGGCCCTCGTCCGGGTCGACCAGCGGCTCGATCAGGTGCAGGAACTCGGCGACGGAGCTCGGGTAGCCGTGGGTGATCAGCAGCGGCCTGGCGTCGGGCCGGTCGGACCTGACGTGCAGGAAGTGCACGCGCTGGCCGTCGATCTCGGTGGTGAACTGCGGATGGCGGTTGAGCCGTGTCTCCTGGGCGCGCCAGTCGTACCGCGTGCGCCAGTACTCGGCGAGCTCCTTCAGGTGGCCCAGCGGCACGCCGCGGGTCCATTCCACGCCGGGCAGCTCGCCGGGCCAGCGGGCGTGGGCGAGCCGGTCGTGCAGGTGGTCGACGTCGGCCTGGGGGATCTCGACGCGGAAGGGCTGGATGTCGTCGCGCACGGCGCTTCTCCTTGTCAACGGCACGGCCATGAGTGCTCTTGCGCTCATGCGGAGAAGACTAGGAACATTCACGGAAAGGATCGTTCCTAGATTGTCGTCAGGATCGAAGAATGCTGGAAACCTCGGCGCGGCTGCTGCGCCTGCTGTCCCTGTTGCAGGCCCGGCGCGACTGGACGAGCACCGAGCTGGCCACCCGGCTCGGCGTCACCACCCGCACCATCCGCAACGACATCGGCCGGTTGCGCGCGCTCGGCTACCCGGTCGACGCGCGGCCGGGCGTGGCCGGCGGCTACCGGCTCGGCTCGGACGGCGCCCTGCCGCCGCTGCTGCTGGACGACGACGAGGCGGTGGCGGTCGCGATCGGCCTGCGTACCGCCGCGAGCGGCTCGATCGCGGGGATCGAGGAGACCTCGATGCGGGCGCTGGCGAAGCTGCAGCAGGTGCTGCCCGCGCGGCTGCGCCACCGGGTGAGTGCCTTCCAGGCGTACGCGCTGCCGATGCCGTCGCGCGGCTCGCAGGTCGATCCCGACGTGCTGACCGTGATCGCGAGCGCGTGCCGCGACCATGAGCGGCTCCGCTTCGACTACCGGGCGCATTCCGGGGCGGCCGGCCTGCGCTCGGTGGAGCCGTACCGCCTGGTGCACGACCGGCGGCGCTGGTACCTGGTGGCCTGGGACGTCGACCGGGACGCCTGGCGCACCTTCCGGGTCGACCGGATCGAGCCGCGGACGCCGACGGGACCGCGCTTCACGCCCCGCGAGCTGCCGCCCGACCACGAGATCACGGCGCGGGTGGCCCGCGGGGCCGGCGAGGCGACCTGGCGCTACCGCGCGCGGGTGATCGTGCACGCGCCCGCCTCGCACGTGCGGGACCGGCTGCCGATCCCGGTGGAGGTGCAGCCGCTGGGCGAGGACCGGTGCGTGTTCGAGCCGGGCTCGGACCATCCGGAGATGCTCGCCCTGCACCTGGGCATGCTGGACGCGGACTTCACGGTCGTGGACTCGCCGGAGCTGGTGGCCGCGCTGCGCACGCTGACGAGCCGCTACCAGCGCGCGATCGACGCCGGCCAGGCCGAGCCGCCTCCTTAGGCGAAGTCGCCGTGGCGGCCCGCGCCGGCGGCGAACCTGGCGGCGCCGTCCGCCGCGTCCGGCAGCGAGACCAGGCCGTGGCGCAGCTCGTTGCGCATGGCCTCCGCCTCGGGCAGGCCGTGCTGCTCCAGCAGCGACATGCGGTCGCCGCGCAGGCACGCCTGCGGGAACGCGGCGATCCGCGCGGCCAGCTCCTCGGCGTGCCGCCGGGCCGTGCCGGTGGGCACCAGGCGGTTGACCAGGCCCATGTCACGGGCCTCCGGGGCGCTGACCGCGCGGCCGGTGAGGATCATGTCCATGGCACGGGAGGCGCCGACGAGCCGGGGCAGCCGCACCGTGCCGCCGTCGATCAGCGGCACGCCCCAGCGGCGGCAGAAGACGCCGAACACCGCGTCCTCCTCGGCCACCCGCAGGTCGCACCAGAGGGCGAGCTCCAGCCCGCCGGCCACGGCGTGCCCGGCGACGGCGGCGATCACCGGCTTGGACAGGCGCATCCTGGTGGGCCCCATGGGGCCGTCGCCGTCCTCGCCGACGTGGTTGTCCAGCGCCTTGAGGTCGGCCCCGGCGCAGAACGTGCCGCCCTCGCCCCACAACACCGCCACGGCCGCGTCGGAGCGCTCGAAGTCGCCGAACGCGTCCGTGAGCGCGTCGGCGGTCTTCCTGTCCACCGCGTTGCGCGCCTCCGGCCTGCTGATCACGACGGTGGTGACGGGCCCCTCGCGCTCGACGCGTACGGCCATGCGACCCTCCTCCGGGGAACGTGCGGCTTCGCCTCGGGGAAACCTGCCGAGCGTACCCTCAGGCGAGGGCCCCGGCCAGCAACGCGTCGAAGTGGTCGGCGGCCGGGGCGTCGATGCCGCGCAGCGGGCCGCGCTCGGCCAGGTGCGCCTCGGCGTACCGGCGGGCGACCAGGGCCTTGCGACCGTCGTCGAGGCCCCAGCCGGCCTGGTCCTCCAGCAGGGCGGCGGCGTAGACGTCGGCCATGAACTGGGCCAGCGGATAGAGGCGTTCCTCGGCGAGCGCCGGGTCGAGCCCGTGCCAGGCCTCGACGGCCTTGGACAGGTCGTCGATCCGCGCGTTCACCAGGTCGGAGGTGGCCAGGGCGCGCAGGCGGCCCAGGAACGGCACATGGGCCTCCTCGCGCAGCATGGCGCGGCGCACGTCCAGGCACAGGATGTTGTCGCCGCCCTCCCAGATCGGGTTGACCTGGGCGTCGCGCAGCAGCCTGGCCACCGGCCACTGCTCGATGTAGCCGTTGCCGCCGTGCACCTCGATCGCGTCGCTGGCCGCCGTCAGGCCGAGCCGGGCGGCGCGCAGCTTGATCAGCGCGGGCCCGAGCCGCAGCCGGGGGCCGACCAGGCCGTCGAACACCATCGCCTGGGCGGCCTCGACCTCGACGATCAGCTCGGCCAGCTTGCGGCGCATCAGGGGCTGGTCGATGAGCGGGCGGCCGAACGCCTCGCGGGAACGCGCGTAGCAGATCGACTCGACCAGGGCCCGCCTGGCCACGCCGACGCCCATCATGGCCACGCCCAGCCGGGAGGCGTTGGTGAGCTTCATCATCGTCCCGAGCCCGGAGCCGGAGCCCCGGCCGGCCAGCAGGAACGCCTCGGCCCCGGTGAACTCGACCTCGGCCGAGGCGACCGAGCGGGTGCCCAGCTTGTCCTTCAGTCGCCGGATGCGCACCCCGTTGCGCGAGCCGTCGCGCCGCTCCCACAACGCCAGGAACGGCGCCACCGACCCGTCGGGCGTGCGGGCGAGCACCACGAACGCCGAGCCGTTGGCGTTGGAGGCGAACCACTTGAACCCGGTCAGCCGCCACGCCTCCCCGTCGGGCTCGGCCCACGCCTCCAGGGCGGCCAGGTCGGAGCCGCCGGTGCGTTCGGTGAACATCTGGGCGGCCTCGCCGGAGTAGTAGCCGTCGGCGAAGATCTCCCGGACCCGGTCGCGCACGTCCGGCGGCGCGTGCTTCTCGGCCAGCGAGACCACCATGTCCCCGCCGGTGCCGAGCGCGCAGCCCATCCCGATGTCGGCCTGGTCGAGCAGGTACGTCCAGGCCGCCGCCAGCGCGGACGGGTCCGCCCCGTTCGCCCGTGCCTCCTCGGCGAACGACGGCGAGGTGAAGTTGTCCTCCATGAGCGCCGCGCGCGCGGTCCGGAAGGACGGCGGCATGACGACCCGGCTGACGTCCCTGCCCCACTTGTCGTACTTCTCCAGGCGGGGCGGGTTGCGATCGGTCTCCTCGGCGCACTCGGCGACCAGGCCGCCCATCAGCGCGCCGAGCCGTTCGAGGTGGGGCTCGGCCCAGGCGAAGCCGTCGCCGAGGTGGCGCCGCATGAGCAGGCGCAGCGTGGGGTCGCAGGTCCACCAGTTGCGCCCGGCCGCCCCCTGGTAGCGCTCGGTGGCGTAGCGGTCGCTGTGGTCGAAAGGTTCGATGAGATACCGGCCCATACTGGCGAGTGTTACATATAATCAACACGCGATGGAAGACCGTAACACCTCACTCAGCGCCCGGTCGGCGGTCCTGAGCGCGCTGCTGGGCAGCCACCCGCCCCGCCTGCCCGCCCGTCACCTGGTGCGCATCGGCGCGCTGTTCGGCATCGCCGAGGGCACGGTCCGGGTGGCGCTGTCGCGCATGGTGGCGGCCGGCGACCTGACGCAGCAGGGTGGCCGCTACACGCTGTCCGAGCGGCTCGTCGAGCGCCAGGCCCGGCAGGACGAGAGCCGCGACCCGCACACCAGGCCGTGGGACGGCACGTGGGAGGTGGCGGTGGTCACCGCCGAGCGGCGCGCCCCGGCCGACCGGGCCGCGTTCCGGCACACGATGTCCGCGCTGCGCATGGGCGAGCTGCGCGAGGGCACCTGGCTGCGTCCGGCCAACCTGGTGCGCGAGTGGCCCGAGACCGTCACCGCGCAGTGCACCCTGATCGACGGCCGCCCGCACCGCGACCCCACCCCGCTGCTGTGGGATCTCGACGGCTGGGCGGCCGAGGCGGGCCGGCTGGAGCGGGCGCTCGACCGGGCCGACGGGCTGGCCGAGGGCTTCCTGGTCTCGGCCGCCGTGCTGCGCCACCTGCTGGCCGACCCGCTGCTGCCCGCCGAGCTGCTGCCCGCGGGCTGGCCGGGAGCCGCCCTGCGGGCCCGCTACGACGCCTTCGACCACCGCTACCGCGAGGTCCTGCGCGCGCACATGGAGGGCTGAGCCTTCCATGTGCGCCACTGTCAGAGGGCGACGCCGAAGACGATGCGCTTGTTCCTGAACTCGGTGACGCTCCACAGCTTGCCGCCGCGCACCGTCAGGTCCTCGGGCCCGATCGGGTAGGGCCTGGTCAGCAGCTTGTCGGCGCCGTGGACGAGCAGCCTGCCGTTGGTGGCGGCGTCGGCCGCCTGGCTCAGGTACCACTTGCCGCCCCACGAGACCGCGCCCTGGATCTTGGGGTGGCCCATGACGAAGGCGTCCTTGGGCGTGCCGTCGGTCAGCGGCAGGTTCCAGCGGGCGACCCACCCGCCGGGATCGTTCTCCCGGTACTCACCCGCCACCAGCGCGGGCGTGCCGCCGCTGCGGTCGACCGACAGGAACGAGAAGTGCGGCCCGCCGCGCGCGAGCTTCCAGCAGTCGGTCTGCGGGAGCAGGTAGCGGTAGCCGAAGGCGTGGAACCTGCCGCCGGAGCGCCCGATGCGCGCGGGGTCGCCCAGGTCGCTCTGGGCGGTGCGCAGGTCGAGCAGGTTGCCCAGGTCGAAGACGCGCAGGCCGTTGTAGGTGTCGGCGACGTAGAGCAGGTCGCCGTGGCAGGCCAGGCCGCCCGCGTGCACGTCGATCGGCCCGTACGAGCCGTCGGGCCTGGCCTCGACCAGCAGCGCGTGCTGGTACTTCAGCGTCCGGGGGCTCAGGAACGACACCCTGATCCCCCGCTCGCCCGCCGCCGGCTTGAAGTACCAGCTCACCAGCAGCACCGGCACGCCGATGTTGCCGGACTCCTCGCCGCAGGTCACGCCCTGCGGGTACCAGTCGACCGTGTCCTGGTCTTTCGCGTCGAAGGCGTACCAGTCCGACGGCCTGGGCCGCATCGAGCCCAGCGCCGCCGTCGCGCCCTTGTGGACGGCGGTCCTGTTGGCGTGCGCCAGCAGGGCCTCGACCCCGGTCGCGCCGATCTCCTGGGCCAGCTTCGCCGCCCCCGTGGCCAACGTGCCCGTGGCCCGCGTTAACGCGTAGGGCGCCTTGTCGGCCGGTACCATCCCCGTCGCCGCCATATCTGCCTCACTTCGTCCGTCTCTCGGAGTAGTTTGACGGACGTGCGGCGGCATTTGTTGGCGTTCAGTCCCACAGGTGCACCGGCAGGCCCGACAGGGCCAGCTCGCGGTAGCGGCGCACGAGCCGTTCCCGGTCGCCGCCGAAGCGCGCCAGCGCCTCGCGCTGCCAGACCGCGCCGGTGCGCCGCAGCCGGGTGCGCTGGGCGACGACGTCCAGCGCGGTGTCGGCGTCGTGCGGGGTCACCCCGGCCGCCAGCAGCGCGGCCCGCGCCTCGGGCAGCAGCCTGAGCACCAGGTCGGCGGCCTCGAACTCGCCGTCCAGCCCCGGCCAGGTCAGCTTGGCCTCCAGCCCATCCTGGGCGGCGCGGTAGAAGTTCTGGTACGCCTCGGCGAACCGGTAGCCGGTCAGGTCCCGCTCGGCCTGCGACAGTGTCAGCCCCAGCAGGAACGCCGTGTTCGCGGTCATGTCCGCGCACGAGGGCCCGGCGGGCAGCGCGCGCATCTCGACCCGCAGGTGGCCGCCGTCGGCCGGGTCGTAGACGGGCCGGTTCCACTGCCAGATCGTGCCCTGGTGCAGCCGCAACTCGGGCACCTCGTGCGGCTCGGCGTCGTCGGACAGGTCGGGCACGATCGGCTCGTAGTCCTGGACGTACCGCTCGAACAGCTCGTGCGCGCCCTCCCGCACCCAGTCCGAGCCGAAGGTGACCCGCCCGTCCCTGCGCCCGCGCCGCTCCACGTCGCGGTCGTCGGCCGCCTCCTCCATCAGCGCGATCCGCGTCTCCGCCCACAACTCCCTGCCCAGGAAGAACGGCGAGTTGCCGCACGCGGCCAGCACCGGCCCGATGGCGAGCTGGGCGGCGTTGAACAGCCGGGCGAAGCGGTCGGGCGGCGTGCGGATGTGCACCTGCCAGGAGGTGTTGGCGCTTTCGAGGATCACGTCCTCCACCGACAGCTCCAGATCCTCGATCTTGACGAGGAACGGTTCCAGCCGCAGCCGCCTGATGCCCCTGCTCATGGCCCGGTAGCGGTTCTGGTCGCTCATCGCGCCGATGGTGAAGTCCTCGGCGGCCAGCGTGGGCAGGATGCCGATCGGCAGGGCGCCGCCGTCCTCGACGGCGGCGTCCACCTTGGTCACCGTCTCCTGGATCTCGGCCCCCATGCGCTCGAAGGGCGTGCCGGCCAACGGCATCGGGGTGAGGTTGACCTCGATGTTGAAGCGGCCCAGTTCGAGCACGACACGCGGGTCACCGAGCCTGTCCCGCACCTCGTCGTTGCGCGGCAGCGGCCGTCCTTGCGCGTCGACGAGGAACAGCTCCAGTTCGGCCCCGATCGTGGCCGGCCCCTGGCCGAAGCCAGGGGTTTCGAGCAGTTCGCGAAGAGTGCCGAGCTGCTCCCGGATGCGTTCTCCGAAGCGCGCGTACTCCGCCTCGGAGAACCGCTCTTTGTCCAGATCTCGTCCCATCGCCCCCTTCTGTCCAGTACGCACGTGTCCACACCTCACCAGCCGATCGGTCCGCCGTCCTCCAGGTAGGCGCCGGTCGGGCCGTCGGCGTCCAGGGTCGCCAGCCGTACGGCGATGGCCGCGCCCTGCTCGGCGGTGCGGAAGCCGGTGTGCGCGTTGAGGTCGGTCGCGCAGTAGCCCGGGTTGGCGGCGTTCACCTTGACGGAGGTGCCCATCAGCTCCTTGGCGTAGCAGACGGTGATCATGTTGAGCGCGGTCTTGGAGGAGTTGTAGGCGGCGAAGTTGATGTCCCACAACGGGCTGTCCGGTGTGAGCGCCAGGCTGATCGAGCCCAGCTCGCTGGACATGTTCACGATCCGGCCCGCCGGCGACCTGCGCAGCAGCGGCAGCATGGCGTTGGTCACGGTGACCACGCCGAACACGTTCGTCTCGTAGACGTCCCTGAACTCCTGCGCGGTGACGGCGCTCGGGACGCTCCCGTCCAGCCCGCCGGCGACGCCCGCGTTGTTGACCAGGATGTCGAGCGAGCCGTACTCGGCCTCGATCCACTTGGCCGCGGCGGCCACGCTCGCCTCGTCGGTCACGTCGATCCGCACGTACGGCAGGCCCAGCCGCCCGGCGGCGGCCCGTCCGCGCTCCTCGTCGCGGGCCCCCACGATCGCGGTGGTCCCCCGCTCCGACAGCAGCCGCGCGATCTCGTGACCGATCCCCTTGTTGGCGCCCGTGATCAGGGCAGTCGTTGTCATGGCCCAACGTTCTCCCAGGCCGGAGCGGGGACGGGAGAGACCCGCGGAAGCTGGGATCAGCGGTACCACCGTCGCGCGCCCGCACACCTGCCCCCAGGACGGAGGATGGAGGCATGAACCGCGACGAACTGGCCGGCTTCCTGCGCAGCAGGCGCGCCCGCGTCACCCCGTCCGACGTGGGCCTGCCCGGCGGCGGGCGCCGCCGCACGCCCGGCCTGCGCCGCCAGGAGGTGGCCCAGCTCGCCGGGATGTCGATCGACTACTACATCCGGCTGGAGCAGGGCCGGGGCCCGCACCCGTCGCGGCAGGTGCTCGGCGCGCTCGGCCGGGCGCTCATGCTGGACCAGGACGAGCGCGCCCACCTGTTCCGGCTGGCCGGCCAGGTGCTGGAGACGCCCCGGATCAGGCAGGACGTGCCCGCGAGCATCCTGCACCTGCTCGCCTTCCTGGAGGACGTCCCCGCCTACGTCCTGGACGCCCGCTACGACCTGCGCGCCTGGAACCCCCTCGCCAACATGCTCATGGGCGACCTGGACTCCCTGCCGCCCGACGAGCGCAACGTGATCCGCTGGGTGTTCATGTCGCCCGGCATCGCCGAGCACCTCTCCGACGAGGAGAAGAGCCGCTTCGCCCGCGCCGCGGTCGCCGACCTGCGCGTGGCCGCCGGCCGCTACCCCGACGACCGGGCGCTGCGGGCGCTGGTGGCCGAGATGCTGGCGCTCAGCCCCGAGTTCGCCGAGCTGTGGGCCAGGCACGAGGTGGAGGTGCGCAGGGAGCAGCGCAAGCAGGTCACCCATCCGGTCGTCGGCACGATCGACGCCATCTGCCAGGTGCTCCCGGTGCCCGACCGCGAGGACCTGCGGCTGGTGCTCTACACCACCGAGCCCGGCTCGCCCTCCCACCGGGCCTTGCGCGACCTGCGGCGACTCACTCTAAGCTCATGAGATGCGAGCGGTTGCCTTTGACGTCTTCGGCGGGGATCTCGACCTGCGCGAGCTCCCCGATCCCACCCCCGCGCCCGGCGGGGCGGTGATCCGGGTCGAGGCGACCGGGCTGTGCCGCTCCGACTGGCACGGCTGGCAGGGGCACGACCCCGACATCAAGATCCTCCCCCACGTGCCCGGTCACGAGCTGGCGGGCGTGATCGAGGCCGTGGGCCCCGACGTGCGCGGCTGGCTGCCGGGGGCGCGGGTGACCGTGCCGTTCATCTGCGCCTGCGGCACCTGCGCGGCCTGCGCCACGGGCGAGCAGCAGGTGTGCGAGCGGCAGACGCAGCCTGGCTTCACCCACTGGGGCTCCTTCGCCGAGTACGTCGCCGTCGACCACGCCGACGTCAACCTCGTCCCGATCCCCGAGGAGATGGCCTACGCCACCGCCGCCGGGCTCGGCTGCCGCTTCGCCACCGCGTTCCGTGCGGTCGTCCAGGTGGGCGAGGTGCGGCCGGGAGAGTGGGTGGCGGTGCACGGCTGCGGCGGCGTCGGGCTGTCGGCCGTGATGATCGCGGCGGCGTCCGGGGCGCGGGTGGTGGCCGTGGACATCAGCACCGACGCGCTGGAACTGGCCGAGCTGGCCGGGGCCACGCACTTCGTCAACGGCTCGGCCGGCGACGCGGCGGCCCAGGTCAGGGAGCTGACCAGGGGCGGCGCGCACGTCTCGCTCGACGCGCTGGGCAGCCCCCGCACGTGTGCGGCCTCGGTCGAGAGCCTGCGCAGGCGTGGGCGGCACGTCCAGGTCGGCCTGCTGCCGGGCGGGCCGACGCCGGTGCCGATGGCCCGCGTGATCGGCCACGAGCTGCGGCTGCTCGGCAGCCACGGCATGGCCGCGCACGCCTACCCGCCCATGCTGGAGCTGATCAGGGCCGGGATCCTGCACCCGGACCAGCTCGTCACCCGGACGATCGGCCTGGCCGACGCGGGCAAGGCGCTGGCCTCGATCGGCTCGGTCCCGGGCGTGACGATGATCCTGCCGCGCGCGGGCGCGTGAGGGCCGGGCCGCGTACGGGCGGGTGAGCCGGGCTCACTCCTCCAGCTGCACGCCGAACGTCCTGAGCACCAGCGCCAGCATGGCGTAGTGCGCGACGAGGACGACCAGCTCGATCCTGCGCACCTCGTCGTAGCGGTCGCACAGGGCCGCCCAGGTGGCGTCGGTGAGGTCGCCCGCGTAGTGGAGGTCGTCGGCCACCTGTAACACCAGGCGGTCCTCGACCGGCCAGAGGGCGTCGAGCTGGCGGACCGACTCGATCTCCACGTCGGTCAGGCCCACCTCGCGGGCGATGCGGGCGTGGTGGACCCATTCGTACGCGCTGCCGCTGTGGAAGGCGGTGCGCAGGATGGCCAGCTCGCGGTCGCGGGCCGGCAGCGTGCCGTTGAGCAGCGCGCCGCCGAAGCGCAGCCAGCCTTCGTAGACCGCGGGGTGCCGGCCCAGCGTCGTGAACACGTTCTGGGGGTTCGCCTGCTGAAAGTCGTCCCATTCCGCAGGAGGCAGGGGCTTCACTCGAGGCTTCATGGCCATGAGCATTCCCCAATGAGCGTTCACTTGTGCAGGCGGCGGCTTTACCGTCACTTAGGAGGACTTTCCACAGTGCGGGCTTTAGGTCAGGATTGAGTCGCCCGCAGGACGTTGCAAGCCTGGTCGACCGCAAGGACCCCATGGTGATTCGAACGTTGCTCGCTGAGGACATGAACCTGGTACGAGGGGCGCTCGTGGCGCTGCTGGCCTACGAGGAGGACATCGAGGTCGTCGCCGAAGTCGAGCGGGGGGACCGCATCCTGGCCGCCGCCCAGTCGTGCCGTCCGGACGTGGCGGTGCTCGACATCGCCCTGCCGGGCATGGACGGGCTCGCCGCCGCCGGTGAACTGCACGACAAGCTGCCCGGCTGCGGCGTGCTGATCCTGACCGGCGTCGGCACCCCCGGGCTGCTGAAGCAGGCGCTGGAGGTGCACGTACGGGGGTTCATGGCCAAGGACGCGCCGCCGGAGCGGCTGGCCGACGCCATCCGCCGGGTCGCCGACGGCGAGCGGGTCATCGACTCCGAGCTGGCCATCGCGGCCATGCGCCCCGAGGAGCCGCCGCTCACCCCCCGCGAGCTGGACGTGATCGGCGCGGCGGCCGACGGCGCCTCCATCGGGGAGATCGCCGCGTCGCTGTTCCTGGCCGAGGGAACGGTCCGGAACTACCTGTGCCGGACGACGTCCAAGCTGGGCGCGCGCAGCCGCATCGACGCCATCCGCATCGCCCGCGAGTCCGGCTGGATCTGACCTCCCTCCGCCCACCTCCGCCCGCTCAGGGCCGGGTGTGGGCGGCCAGGAAGGCCAGGACGTCGGCGGCGAGGGCGATGGACCGGCTGACGGCGCGGGCACCGTGGCCGACGTCGCGCTCGTGGCGCAGCAGGACGGGAGGCGAACCGGCGCCCTGGGCCCGCTGGGCCCACTGCATGGCCGCGCACATCTTGCGGGCGTGCATCGGGTCCACCCGGGTGTCGGCGGCCGAGACGGTGAACAGCGTCGCCGGGTAGCCGGCGTCCGGCCGGACGTGGTGGTAGGGCGAGTAGGCCATCAGCCAGGCCAGGTGGTCGGGGTCGGCGGGGTCGCCGTACTCGCCGGTCCAGGACGGGCCGAGGCCGCTGAGATGGTAGCGGGCCATGTCCAGCAGCCCGGCCGAGCAGACGGCGGCGGCGAACAGGTCGGGGCGCTGGGTGAGGGCCGCGCCGACGAGCAGGCCGCCGTTCGACTCGCCCCAGATGCCGAGTTGCTCCGGGGTCGTCCAGCCGTCGGCGACCAGTTTCTCGGCCGCGGCGACGAAGTCGTCGAAGACGTTCTGCTTGCGTTCCAGCATGCCGTCCCGGTGCCAGGACTCGCCCTCCTCGCCGCCGCCGCGCAGGTTCGCGATGGCCAGCACGCCGCCGGACTCCACCCAGGCCAGCGAGTCGGCCGCGTAGCCGGGCATGAGGGGGATGCCGAAGCCGCCGTACCCGTTGAGTATCGCCGGGCGGGGGCCCGAGCCGGAGGAGAGCGCGACCACGACCATGCGCACGGGGGTGCCGTCGGCCGAGGTGTACTCGACGTGGTGGCTCTTCACGTCGGGCAGCGCGACGCGGCCGGGCGGGGCGGCCCACAGGCCGGCGGCGCCGGTGCGGGCGTCGTAGCGCCAGATCTCGGCGGGGGTGACGGCGTCGGTGTAGGTGAACCAGGCCTCGTGGCCGCCCTCGGGGCGGGAGCTGAGCGAGGCGATCGAGCCGCTGCCGGGCAGCGGCACCTCGCCCAGCCGCTCCCCCGTCCTGGCGTCGTGCACGGCGATCTCGCCGACCGCGTGGCGGGTCCTGGAGACCAGCAGGCGGTCGCCGTCCAGCAGGGTGAACGCGCCGAGCACCGCCTGGGGGTCCTCGGGCACCAGCTCGCGCCACACCTCGGGCTCGGCCGGGTCGGCCACGCACAGCCGGCGCCGGGGGGCGTTGCGGTCGGTGAGCAGGTACAGGCGGCCGTCGGAGGCCACCGCGCCCGCCGTGCGCACGTGCGCCCCCTCCTGGACGACCCGCAGCTCCGGCCGGGCCGGGTCGCCGCCGGCCAGGTCCGCCAGCCAGAGCGAGTTGCCGGCCGTGCCGCCCGCGGAGATCGTCAGCCAGCGGCCGTCCGCGCTGAGCTGCACGCCGTAGGAGACCGGCCCGCCGGTCAGGACGGGGACGTCGTCGGGGACGCCGAGCCGGTGCAGGTGCACGCCCTCGTGGAAGCGCACGTAGTAGAAGCCCTCGCCGCCGGGCAGCCAGGCGACCGGCGAGTAGCGGCAGCCGCCGATGGGGCCGTCCACCAGCTTGCCGGTGTCGACCTCCTCGACGTACAGGTCGGCCTTCTCGTCGCCGCTGCGCGAGATCTGGTAGGCGACCAGGCGGCCCTGCGGGTCGGGCTGCCAGTCGTCCAGGGTGGTCAGGCCGCTGGGGTCGCGGTCGGCCGGGTTCAGGAAGGGCCGGTCGTCGCAGTACAGGACCGGGTGCTCCTGGCAGCCGGTCTGCCGCAGGTGGAAGCGCCGGCCGCCGCGCCACACGGGCGGGGTGACCAGGCCCGTGACGCTCAGCTCGGTGAGTCTGGCCAGGAAGCGCTCGCGGTCCGGCAGGCGCGCGGCGGCCTCCCGCCACAGCCGGTCCTGCGCGGCCAGCCACTCCCCGGTCCGCGGGTCGAGGGGGTCCTCCAGCCAGCGGTACGGGTCGGGGATGTCGCGCCCGTGGAGGCGGTCGGTGACCGGTTGACGTTCGGCGGGCGGGTACTCGTCTGCAAATGTCATGACACGGGCTCCGGTTGCCAGTGGCCGGCCAGGTCGGCGTACAGGGGCGAGACCCGGATCAGCTCGTCGTGCGTGCCGATCGTGATCCGGGGTCCGTCCATGAGCAGGACGCGGCGGGCGCGCAGCGCGGAGGTGAGGCGGTGCGCGACCACGATGAGCGTGCCGCCCCTGGCCGCGAAGGCGTTCTCGGCCAGGGCTTCGGCGGCGGGGTCCAGGTGACAGGTGGCCTCGTCCAGGATGACCAGCGGGGCCTGTGTCAGGTGGGCGCGGACGAGGGCGATGAGCTGGCGCTGCCCGGCCGACAGCGCCGCCGGGTCCAGCGTGGCGTCGTACCCGCCCAGGCCCTCGATCAGGTCCGTGGCGCCCAGGGCGGCCACGGCCTCGTCCAGGCGGCCGGCCCCGGGCGCGAGGTAGGCGAGGTTGTCGCGCAGCGTGCCGCGGAAGACGTACGCCTCCTGGGGGATCAGCACGCGGGCGGCGGGGTCGGCCCGGTCGGCGGGGACGCCGCCGACCAGCACCTCCCCCTCGCCGGGCCGCAGGATGCCGCTGAGCAGGGCGGCGAGCGTCGATTTGCCCGCGCCGCTCGGGCCGACGACGGCCAGGTGGTCGCCCTCGGGGACGGTGAGGTCGAGGCGGTCCAGGACCGGCGCCGAGTGCGGGCCGTAGGCGAAGGAGACCGACCGGAGCGTGACGCCGCCGCCGGACGGGCGGACCTTGGGCGGGGCCGGCGGCTGGGGCGGCGCGGCGGCGGCGATGCGGCGCAGCGTGGCCACGAGCCGCACGCCGCTCACCCCGAGCCCCTGGACGAGCCCGCCGAGCGCGGGGGCCAGCGACTGGGTGACGTAGGCGAGCGCGCCGACGATCACGCCGGGCCGGGCGCCGCCGTCGAGCAGCCAGGGCGTGCCGGCGAGCAGCAGGACGACGGGCAGCCAGCCGCCGACGGCCAGCGCGGCGGTGCGCACCGCGGTCACCCTGGCCAGGGCGCGGGCGGCGTCGCGCTGCGCGCCGACCTGGCGGGCCAGCCGCTCGTCCTCGCGGTCCTGCAGGCCGCACGCCTCGATGTCGCGCAGCCCGGCGGCCGTCGCGGTCATCGACCGGGCCAGCTCCTCGTCGGCCAGCAGGAACGCGCGCTGCCGCCGGGCCAGCGCGGGCAGCGAGGCCAGGAAGAACGCCAGCCCGGCCGCGAACGGCGGCAGCACCAGCACGAGCGTGCCCGGCGCCAGTGTCAGCAGCCCCAGCACCACGCTGACCAGCGTGAAGGCGAACCCCCTGACCGTGGTGACGACGGCGGCGAAGGCGTCCCTGGCCAGCTCGACCTGGAGCCCGGCCCGCGCGGTGGCCGCGCTGTCGGGCCGCTCGTCGAGCGGGCGGCGCAGCGCTCCCTGCACCACCCGCGTCAGGAGGTCGTCGCGGAACGGCTCGGCCACGGCGGCCACGGCCAGCACCACCTGGCGGGCGCCGACGGCCGAGACCAGCCACGCCAGGCCGAGCGCCGCCAGCCAGGCCAGCCCGGTCAGCGGCCTGGCGCGGGCGAAGCCGTCCTCGATGGCGCGGGCGACGGCGTGCCCGACGAGGAAGGCGGGCGCGGCCTCCAGCACCGACCAGAGCAGGATGGCGACCAGCCGCCGTGGGTCGCGGACGAGCGCCCGCCGGAACCCGGCCGGCGCGTCGGTGACCGCGGAGACGCCGGCGGCGGGGGTCATGGGCGGGCCTCCTGGAAGACGGCCCGGTAGGCGGGGTCGCGCCACAGCACGTCGTGTGGGCCGGCGGCGCGCACCCGGCCCTCCTCCAGCCAGACGACCTGGTCGGCACGGGCGGCGGTGGCCAGGCGGTGGGCGGTGATCAGGCGGGTGCGGCCCCTGGGGTCGCCGGTGAGCGCCCGGCTGACCTCGCGTTCGGTGACGGTGTCCAGGCTGGAGGTGGCGTCGTCGAGCACCAGCAGCCGATCCCCCCGCGCGAACGCCCTGGCCAGGCCGAGCCGCTGCCGCTCGCCGCCGGACATGGGGGTCTCGGCCAGCGGCGTGTCGTAACCGGCGGGCAGCCGGCGGACGAACCCGTCGGCACGTGCCGCCAGGGCGGCCTCCCGTCCCGCCTGGGAGCCGGGGACGGCGCTGATCGCCTCGCCGACGGTGTCGCCGACCAGCACCGGCCGCTCGAAGGCGTAGCCGATGGCCGAGCGCAGGCCGTCGCGGGTCAGCTCACGTAACGGGACGCCGTCGAGCAGCACGTCCCCGCGTTCGGGGTCGGCCAGCCGGCCGGCGAGCGCGGCCAGCAGGGACTTGCCGGAGCCCGACCGTCCCACCACGGCGGTGACCGTGCCGCCGGGGATCGTCAGGTCGCCCACGGTGAGCCCGTCCGCGGCGACGTCGCGGAACTCGACCGTGCCGGGGCCGGACGGCAGCGCGCGCGTGCCGTGCCGGACCGGGGGCAGGGTGAGGACGTCGGCGACGCGGGCGGCGGCGGCCCGCGCCCTGGCCAGGCCGCCGACGTAACCGAGCGAGGTGCTGAGCGCGGCGCCGAGGGCGGCGTAGCGGGCGGCGGCGTACAGGTCGCCGACGGTGAGCCGCCCGGCGGCCAGCATGAACCCGCCGGCGGCCAGCACGGCGACCTCCAGCAGCGGGATCATCAGCCCCGACCGGACCCCGGCGGCGGCGTTCGCGCGCCACAGGGCCATGCCGTGCGCGCGCAGCCGGGGCAGGGGCGCGAGCACGCGCCGGGCCTCCTGGCCGGCGGTCCCGGCGGCGGCGATGGTGCGGGCGCCGTCGAGTGCGTCCACGAGGCGGGCCGCGATCTCGCCCTGGACCTCCTGGTAGCCGCCGGAGATGACGGTCGTGGCGCGCAGGAAGGCCCGCAGGACGAACACGATGAGGACGATGCCGGCCGCGAGGGTGAGGGTCAGCAGCGGATGGATGAGGGTGAGCGCGACCAGGGCGCCGACGGTCGGCACCAGCAGGGCCAGGGCGCCGGTGACCGTCTCGGGGGCCCGTCCGGCCTCCTCGGCGTTCAGTCCGGCCCGGGTGACGAGTTCACCCTCGGGGAAGCGGCGGGTGGCGGCCCGGCCGACGCCGAGCACGTGCCGCAGCACGCCGAGCCGCAGCCGGGCGGCCGCGTACGCGCTGCTCGCCCCTCTGGCCCAGCCGCCGAGGCTCTCGCAGAGCACCACCACGGCGACCACGCCCGCGCACAGCGCCAGGGCGGTGGCGGCGTCCGGCGAGCGGACGAGGAGCAGGTCGATTGTGCGGCCGACGAGGAACGGGACGGCCAGCTCACCGGCCGCGCCGGCGACGGCGGTGACCGCCAGCACGGCGGGCCACGGGCCGCAGCGCCGTACGGCGTCCGTCACCAGGCGGTCTCCCGGTCCCACCTGCCGGCCTCCTTCAGACTCGGGAGGTCCCCGCGCCACCACGAAACGGCGCGGGGACCCTGACAGCTATCAGTGGCAGAGAGCGACACTGAGGTTGCTCGGGTGACCCGAGTGACACGTGAGAGCAGTGAGCGAGCTGCCGCCGCTGGCCACGTCGCTGGCCGCGGGAGCCTCCAGACCCTGCAGGTCGAGAAGAACCATGTTCTTACACCTCCTTCCGCGGTTGATCATGCGCAGGCCGCTCTGGTGCGGCCTCCAGGAACGGCAGGCGTGCCGGCTGGTCTCCCAGCACCGCCCCGAGGGCGAACAGCACGCCGGCCGTACCGGTCGCGAAATCCATGGACAGGCGCAACAGCCCGTCGCCGGGGAAGGCCAGGCCGCCGCCGTACGGCATGGCGTGCCAGCTCAACCCCTTGATCAGCTCGCGGGCCACCGGATCGCCGGCGAGTGCCGCGATGATGCCCGCGCGGCCGGTGAACAGCCCCGGCTGGACGAAGAACCCGGCGCGGGCGACCAGCTTGAGCCGGTCCAGCTCGGCGGCGAGTTCGTCGTCGTCGCGGTGCGCGAGATGACGTCTGAGCACCATGGCGATGCCCACGGAGCCCTCGTCCAGGTAGGGCAGCATCCGCCAGCCCTGGTTCACTTGGAGCGAGCCGTCCTCCGAGGCCCGGCAGCGCCGCAGGTCCTGCCTGAGCGCGATCTCGGCCAGGTCGAGCAGCGCCCGGTCGCCGGTGTGCTCGTAGGCGTGCAGGAAGAGCAGGGCGGAGCCGGACGAGCCGTACATGAGGCCGGCTCTGGGGTTGTTGCCGCCGCTGATCTCGGGCACGTCCTCGGGGCCGCCGAGGCGGTCGGCGCAGATGTCCACCGCGCGCATGGCGTGCCCGGTCAGGGCGGGCTCGGTCCGGCCGAGACGCAGGAGGTTCAGCCCGATGCCGGACAGGCCGGAGAACAGGGCCGTCTCCAGGCGGTCCCACTGCTCGCGCAGGGCGATGTCGACGACGTCGAGCGCGTCCTGGCGGTGCCCGAGCCGGTCGAGGACGTGGGCGATGCCGTGCAGGCCGTCGTACAGGCCGATGCCGGAGCCCGCGGCGGGACGCAGGGCGCGCTCGCGCAGCCAGGTCTCGTACTCGGGGAAGGGTCCGAGGCCGGTGGCCGACAGGGCGAGCAGCACGCCGGCCGCGCCGGTCGCCACGTTGAGGCCGCCGCCGGGCTTGAACTGGGCGACGTCGCCGGGGAAGAGGCGGTCGTCGCGCTCGGGGGTCGCGGCGGCCCGGATGGCCCGGCACATCGCCTCCCGCAGCTCGGCCCAGGTGGCCGTCCCCGGTATCGGCACGGGGGTCTCCACGGCCTGGTCACCCGCGATGGTCGCGGCGGCGGTGTCCATGAAGGCACCGGGGACGGGGAAGGTCTCCTTGACGATCCGCGCGAGATGGACGATCTTCGGCCGGTGGATCGGCAGCATGATCGTGCACTGCGGGGCGAACAGGGCGAACCGCAGGCAGGCCAGCGCGTACCGGTCGACCTCGACGCCGTGGCGGTCGCGTGGGGCGGCGAAGGCGGGATGGGCCAGCGCGGCCCTGGCCCGGTCGGCGGCGAGGGTGGCGACCTCGTAGTCGATGAGCACGACCCGGCCGTCCTGCGTGAGCAGGATGTTGTCGGGGTGCAGGTCGCCGAAGACGACACCGCGTCCGTGCAGCGACTCGACGGCCTCCTCGACGCTCTCCACCGTCGTGGTGGCCCAGGCGGTGTAGTCGGCGAGGTCCTGCTCGTCGCAGGTGGCCCGGGTCAGCGGGAAGCGGTGCACCAGCCGCCGCTGGAGCGGGGTGCCGTCCACGAACTCCTGGACGAGGAAGTGGTGGCCGCCGATGGCGAAGTAGTCGCGCAGCTCGGGGGCGGCGGGCAGGCCGGCCAGGCGGCGCAGCATGTCGCGCTCGTGTTCGAGCCTGGCGACCGCGTCCCGGCCGGCCACGTCGAGGCCGGCGTGCGGCCTGGCCTCCTTGAGCACCACCTGTTCGCCGGTACGGGTGTCGCGGGCCAGGTAGACGCCGCCGCCGTTGGAGAAGTGCAGCACGCTCTCGATCCGGTACGGCAGCCCTTCCATGGTCACCGCGTTGCGCGCGGCCAGGTGGGGTTCGAGGAACTCGGGCAGCGTCGTCCAGGGCGGCACCGAGAACGTCGCGCCGCGCACGTCGGGGATCAGCTCGCCGTCGCCGTCCTCGACGGCCAGCACCCGCTCCCCGGAGGGGGACAGGCAGTGCCGCTCAGCGAACCCGCCGTACCGGACGAACATCGGCCCGTCGCCGTAGCGCAGGTCGCTCAGGATGTACGGCCCCTCGACGCCGCGCAGCAGCTCGTCGAGCTCCTTGAGCACGAGTTCGAGCTGCCCCTCGTCCCGGGGGTAGATGGTGACCAGCTTGCCGCTGGACGCCCGGGAGGCGGCCTTGGAGTTGACCATGACGAGCACCGCCGGGCCGCGCAGGAACTTGAAGGCGACCCCGCGGGGCACGCAGTAGTCCCACACGGTGTCGACGACCTTCTCGGCGTCCTCGACGCGGGCCGACACGTGGATCTTCCAGCCCTGGGTCGGCAGGGGCGCCTCGCCGGTGGGCATGTAGTACGCCCAGGTGTCACTGAGGTCGTGGGCCCAGCCGTCGGGGACGGGCCGGCGCAGGTGGGCGAAGTCGGCGTCCGCCGCCGTGCTGTGGTCGGGAGTGTCGTAGAAACACTGGTCCACAAGGCAGTAGAGCTCGTACTTGTCCATTTGGCGCGGCCCTCCGAGGCGGTGTGCTTAGAGCCTGCCGCACCCGCGCCGGGTCGGACTAGTAACACGCAACATAAGCCATATATGGCTATGGAATGCGCTTTGATGCGTTTTTCACAAAAGGTAATTATATGCGCGGGGCATAAACACTGAACGAGAATTCCCCGCTGCGCGACGTGGACGCCTCCAGCCAGCCGCCCAGCGCCGAGACGCGTTCGGCCAGGTTGAGCAGGCCCTGACCGGCGTCTCCCGGCCGGCGCGGCGGGCGGACGCCGTCGTTCCTGATGGACAGGCGGACGACGTTGTCGCGTTCCATGAGCTGGATCCAGCACTGTCCGGCCTCGGCGTGCCGCAGCACGTTCGTCACACCCTCGCGCAGCGCGTGTGTGAGGGCCTCCTCCACGTCGGGGTGCAGGTCACGGCAGGCCACCCTGATCTGGCAGCGCACCCGCGCCGACTCCAGCAGCGCCCGCGCCGAGCCCAGCTCGGCCGCCAGCGAGGAGCTGCGCAGGCGGCCGTGCGCGACGGCCCGGACGTCGGCCGACAGGTCGCGCAGCAGTTCGAGCGTCTCGCCCACCTCCTGCCGGGCCTTCTCGTCGCCTTCGGCCACCAGCCGCTGGATGAGCTGCGCCTTCAGCGTCAGGACGGTCAGCCGGTGCCCGACCAGGTCGTGCAGGTCGCGGGTGAAGCGGCGGCGCTCCAGCGTCACGGCCTGGCGCATGACGTCGGTACGGGCCCCGGACAGCCGGCGCACCCGGGCCAGCAGGCTCAGCAGCGCGAACTCCACGACGCCGATCAAGGGGGTGACCAGCGCCCACACCGGCTCGACCTGCCAGGAGCCCGGCGCGGCCAGCAGCACCGGCCCGCACGACAGCGCCAGCGCCACCAGCACGACCGACCTGATCCGGGACGCGACCACGAGCAGCGCGCCGGCCAGCAGCCCGCACACCGGGGTCCAGGCCGGCCCGAGCACCGCGAGCGGCACGTACGTGAGCCACGCCTGGACGGCCACCAGCCACCACGAGCCGGCGCGCCGCGCGGGCTCCTCCAGGACGAACCTGCCGTGCAGCGTGAGCAGGACGGCCAGCGCCACCGACCCCTCGACCACCAGCCCCGACCCGGCCAGCCCGGCCTGCACCGGGATCACCAGCCCGACTCCCCCCGCCGCCAGGCCGAGCCCGCCGGCCCAGCCGAGAGACGCCAGGACGTGTGCCTTGGAACGTAATCGAGGCGCCGGGCCACGGTCTGTGGCGTCCACCTCACCCCCGGTGTGCGGTTGACGTGACGGGACAGTACGCGTGGCGAGTGCGCTCACCGCTCCCTCGTTCCTCTAATCGACCTGACACGGCCACCTTATGTAAAGACCGAGGCCGCTTCCGGACACGCTGACTTCCCACCCCACAAGGGGTTAGGCAGTTCATATCAGTCATAGGGTGTCGGTATGGATTACATGCGACTTGGCACCACAGGTATGAAAGTTTCTCGCATCTGTTTGGGGATGATGAGCTACGGCGATCCGGCCCGCCAGGAATGGGCGCTGCCGGAGGAGCAGGCCGAGCCGATCATCCGGCGGGCCGCCGACGCGGGCGTGACGTTCTTCGACACCGCCGACATCTACAGCCGCGGCCGGAGCGAGGTCGTCACCGGCGCCGTGCTGCGCCGGATCTTCCCCCGCCGCGAGGACTACGTGCTGGCCACCAAGGTCTACTTCCCGATGGGCCGGGGCGCCAACGACGGCGGCCTGTCGCGCAAGCACATCCTCTCGGCCGTCGACGCCTCGCTCGCCCGGCTCGGCACCGACTACGTGGACCTGTACCAGATCCACCGGTGGGACGACGAGACGCCCATCGAGGAGACCATGGAGGCGCTGCACGAGGTGGTCAGGTCGGGCCGGGCCCGCTACATCGGCGCGTCCACGATGTGGGCCTGGCAGTTCGCCAAGGCCCAGCACGTCGCCGAGGCCAACGGCTGGACGCGGTTCGTCTCGATGCAGAACCACTACAACCTGCTCTACCGCGAGGAGGAGCGCGAGATGCTGCCCCTCTGCGCCGACCAGGGCGTGGGCGTGATCCCGTGGAGCCCGCTCGCGCGCGGCGTGCTGGCCAGGGCGGGCGCGGCGGGCCCGCAGGCCGCCGCGACCGCCAGGACCGGCTCCGACGCGCGCATCGACTTCCTGTACGACCCCGACAACGACCGGCGCATCCTCGACCGGGTCGCCCAGCTCGCCGCCGAGCGGGAGCTGCCGGCGGCCCAGATCGCCCTGGCCTGGCTGCTGCGCCAGCCGGGCGTCACCGCGCCGATCGTCGGGGCCACCAAGGACGGTCACGTGGACGACGCCGTGGCGGCCGTCGGGGTGGAGCTGACGGACAAGGAGCTCGCATTCCTGGCCGAGCCGTACCGGCCGCGTGAGGTCAGGTTCTGAGCACCGGGATTGTCGGTCGGAGATCCTAAGGTAGGGGCATGCGGGCTAATGAGGAGGCGGCGGCGGCGCTGCAGGAATACGCGGAGCTGTTCGCGCTGAGCGGCGGCGACGCCTTCCGGGTGCGGAGCTACCAGAAGGCGGCCAAGGCGATCGCCGGGTTCCCCGAGGACATCGCGGAGGTCGACGTGCGCGGCGTCCCCGGCGTCGGGGAGGCCATCGCCAAGAAGATGGAGGAGTTCCTCCAGCGCGGCAGCTTCCGGCAGCTCGACGACCTGCGGGGCCGCGTGCCCGAGGGCGTGCGGCGGCTCACCCGGGTGCCCACGCTCGGCCCCAAGACGGCCATCATGCTGTTCGAGGACTACGGCATCGACTCCACGGTGGCGCTGGGCGAGGCCATCACCTCCGGCCGGCTCGACGGCGTCAAGGGCCTCGGCCCCAAGACCCTGGCCAACCTGCTCAAGGGCATCGAGCAGCTCGAGCAGTCGGGCCGCCGGGTGCACATCGGCGTCGCCATGGCCCTGGCCGAGCAGGTCATCGGCTCGCTCAAGGCCGAGCGCGTCGCGTACGCGGGGTCGCTGCGGCGGATGAAGGACACGATCGGCGACATCGACATCCTGGCGGTGGCGCCCGAGTCGATCATGGCCGACTTCCGCGCCCAGCCCTACGTCGCCGACGTGATCGCCGCGGGCGAGAAGAAGACCTCGATCCGCACGACCTCCGGCGTCCAGGTCGACCTGCGCCTGATCCCGGCCGGGTCGTGGGGCGCGGCGATGCAGTACTTCACCGGCTCCAAGGAGCACAACGTGGCCATCAGGGAGATGGCGGTGAAGAAGGGCTGGAAGCTGTCCGAGTACGGGCTGTTCGAGGGCGAGCGGGTGATCGCCGCGGAGTCCGAGGAGGACATCTACGAGGCGCTCGGCATGCAGTTCGTGCCGCCGCCCATGCGGGAGGACGGCGGCGAGGTCAAGGCGGCGCTGCGCGGCGAGCTGCCGGTGCCGGTGGAGCTGGCCGACCTCAAGGGCGACCTGCACACCCACACCGACCTCACCGACGGCATCGCCTCCCTGGAGGACATGGTGGCCGCCGGCGCCGCGCGCGGCTACTCCTACTACGCGGTCACCGACCACGCGCCCGACCTGGCCATGCAGCGCATGACCCTGGACAAGGCGCTGGAGCAGCGCGGGCGGGTGGCGGAGTTGCAGAAGCAGTATCCGCACATGCGCATCCTGCACGGGTCGGAGCTCAACATCGCGCCCGACGGGTCGGTCGACTGGCCCGGCGAGGTGCTGCGCGAGTTCGACGTGTGCGTGGCCTCCGTCCACTCGCACTTCGGCATGTCACGGGAGGAGATGACCCGCCGGTTCATCGCCGCCTGCGAGAACCCCTATGTCGACATCATCGGCCATCCGACCACCCGGAAGATCGGCAAGCGGCCGCCGGTCGACGCCGACTGGGACGCCGTCTTCCGGGCGGCCGCCCGTACGGGCACCGCGATGGAGATCGACTCCTACCCCGACCGCTCCGACCTGCCGGCCGACCTGGTGCGGCTGGCCAAGCACCACGGGGTGAAGTTCTCCATCGACAGCGACTCGCACGCGATCCCCCACCTGGCCCACCAGCGGTTCGGGGTCGGGATCGCGCAGCGGGCCTGGCTGACGGGCGACGACGTCATCAACACCTGGCCCCTCGACCGCCTCCTCACCTTCCTCGGCCGCTAACCCTCCACCCGTCCCGCGGGCGGCGGGCGTCGGGGTGCGAGTCGGGCGCGGCCCGCACCCAGCGCGGGCCGCACCCGAGCCTCGACGGGGGCATCCGCCGCAGATGGTCACGGCCCTTCTCCAGGAACGGGCATCCACCAGAATTCTGCTCTCAGATTCGGACTTAACACCCTAAATCGGGACATTTGCCGCAACCTTAGAGCGGAAGTGCCCCCTGAAGCGGGGGCTAACGCACACACGCAGCACCCGGCGAGCACCACGCAAGGGCCCCTCCGGCGAGCGGCGTACACATGGGCCCTCCAGCGGACGACACGCACAGGACCCCACCCGCGGACGGCGCACGCAGGGCCCCTCCGGCGCGCGGCGTGCCCGGCGGCGTGTGCAGCACCTGCCAATGGCAGGCATGAGGGACCGTCCGGTGGTGGCGGGTGGCAGGGGCCGTCCGGTGGTGGGTGTGCGCGTGATTCCTTCTGCTTCGCTAGCTTGGACGGCGATGGACAACCAGCCCCCGCCCCCCGCGGCCCCGGACCCGGCCTCTGCGCCCCGGCCCGCCGACTCCGCCGGACCGCACTCCGATCCGGCCGCCACCCCCGGCGACTCCGCCAGGCCGCCCGGCGAACCAGCTGCCGCCGCCGACTCCGCCGGGCCGCCCGGCGAACCGGCCGGCACTGCCGCCGCCGCCGGCGATCCCACCAACGATCCGGCCGCCGGGCCGTTGGCTGGTCCTGCCGCCGCACCCGCCAAGAGCCCCAGGACGGGGCGCCGGGCACGTCGAGTATGGAAGGTCGTCGTCGTCGCGCTGGCCGGGCTGTTGTTCGCCGTCGTCGGCGGGGTCGCCCTGGCCTATCCCTCGCTCGCCGCCACCACCTGCCCCGGCTGCTACGGCCTGACCGAGCTGAGCCCGGGAGTGCACGTCGAGGACGGCCTCACCCCCGCCCAGCGCGAGCACGTCGGCGAGGTGGCCGACCAGGCCGCCCGCCGGGTCACCACCTTCTACGGCGGCCGCCTGAGCTCACCCGGCCTGCTCGTCTGCCTGACCGAGGCGTGCTACCGGCGCATCGGCGGCGGCCAGGAGCGCGGCGTCGCGGTGCTCAACCGGTCGGTCATGCTCTCGCCGCGCGGCCTCGACCCGGTGATCGCCTCCCACGAGATGTCCCACGTCGAGCTGCACGCCAGGCTCGCCTCCTCCGCTGACGTGCCGCAGTGGTTCGACGAGGGGCTGGCGGTGGTGGTCTCCGGCGACCCGCGTCACCTGGCCCCGGAGTCCGCGCCCGACCGCTGCCTGGTGGCGCCGTCCGGGCCGCTGCCGGTGACGCTGGAGGAGTGGCTGCGCACGGCGAGCGCGGACCCCGCCACGTACGCCAGGTCGGCCTGCCAGGTGAGCCGCTGGCTGGGCGAGAACGGCGGCCGTGCCGGACTGCTCGGCCTGGTGACCAGGCTCAACGCCGGCGAGCCCTTCTCCGCCCTCGTCCGGACGCACTGACGAACCACCCCGAAAGGCACGGTTGCCGCCCCCGTGCCGCTGGGTAGGTCTCGGTACGGCTGGAACGGTCCCACGACCGGGACAGCATTCGGCAAGCACGCGCACGCGGAGACAGCGCGAGGAGATTAAATGGTTTCCAGGTAGGAAATACGTCTTGCGAGAGGTGGCTCCCATGAAGCAAGTCGCGGCGACGATCGTCAAGCCGCTGCCCGACCAGCTGTTCCTGGTCCACGACGGGAACGCGGAGATGCGATGGGAGGCGATGGCCGGGGTCGGCTACCACACGCCGAACGACCGCTTCTTCGTCAGGAACCACACCTCCACCCCGCTGATCGACGCCGCCGGCTGGCAGCTCCACCTGCACGGCGCCGGGCTGCGCGGGCCGCGCGCCCTCACCTACGACGAGCTGCTGTCGATGCCCTCGCGCACCTACGACGTGGCCATCGAGTGCGCCGGCAACGGCCGCGCGTTCTACGGCACCCAGCAGGGCGACCCCGCGCCCGGCACGCAGTGGGGCCTGGGGGCCGTCGGCGTGGCGAGGTGGCGCGGCGTGCCGCTGCGCCACCTGCTCGCCGAGGCCGGCCTGCGCCCCGAGGCCGTGGACGTGCTGCCCACCGGCCTCGACGCGCCCTTCGAGCACCACGGCCACGTCCGCCGCCCGCTGCCCGTCGCCAAGGCGATGCACGACGTGCTCGTGGCGTACGAGATGAACGGCCGGCCGCTGCCGCCCGACCACGGGTTCCCGGTACGGCTGGTGGTGCCGGGCTGGGTGGGGATCGCCTCCATCAAGTGGGTGGGGGACATCGAGGTCTCGACCAGCAAGATGTTCACGCCGTGGAACACCGTCTTCTACCGGGACGTCGCGGCGCAGCCCGTGAAGAGCGCCTTCGAGCTGCCCTGGGACGCCCGGCTGCCGATCCGCGGCCCGCACGCCTGGCGCGGCCGTCCGGGGCCGCACGTGCTGCGCGGCCGGTCGTGGTCGGGGCGCGGGCGGATCGTCGCGGTCGAGGTCAGCTTCGACGGCGGGCAGTCCTGGCACCCGGCCGAGCATCATGGCCCGCACCTGGTCGGGGCGTGGCTGCCGTGGCACGTCCAGTGGGCGCCGAAGCACACCGGGCCCGCCATGCTGATGGCCAGGGCCACCGACGAGACCGGCGCCACGCAGCCGCTGCGCACGCCCAAGCACCCCTTCGGCTACGCCTTCGACGCGGTCGTGCGGCATCCGGTGCAGGTGGTCAACGGATAGGTAAGTGTCACGAACACGGCTGAGCTGGCCGTTCATCAGGAAGTGGTTCGGAGGTGTGCATTTCATCTGAAAGACTCTCGCGGAAACGTTACGGAAATGACACCGTGCGAGGCTTTCGCACAAGACGAAGAACCCGTTGAAGAACGCAACGAAGAAGGGAGAGCAGATGCGCCAGCTGACCCCGTTGGACGCCCAGTTCCTCCATGTCGAGTCCGAGACCACCGCGGCGCACGTCGCCGGGCTGGCGGTCCTCGACCCGGCCGGCGGCGCGGTGGACCGGGACGCGCTGGCCGAGCTGCTGCTGGACCGCGTCCACCTCTCCCCCGCGCTCAGCCTGCGCCTGGTCGAGGTGCCGTTCGGGCTCGACCGTCCCTACTGGTGTGCCGACCCGGACTTCGACCTGGCCAACCACCTGTTCGAGACGACGCTGCCGGCGCCCGGCGACGACGCCGCGCTGGCCGCGGCGGTGGCCGCGATCCACGAGCGCAGGCTCGACCGGTCGCGTCCGCTGTGGGAGATGCACCTGATCAAGGGGCTGGCGGGCGGCCGGGTCGCGGTCTACACGAAGGTGCACCACGCGGCCATCGACGGCGTGTCGGGCGCGGAGACCCTGGCGACCCTGCTCGACCTGACCCCGGAGGGCGTGCGGGAGCGCGGGCCGCGCCCGGCGCCGCCGCGGCAGGACCCGCCGGGCCTGGTGGAGATGCTGGCCGGGGCCGCCGTGCGGACGCTCACCCATCCGGTGCGCGCCGCCCGCTCGGTGGTCAGGGCCGCGGGTGACCTCGACGCGATCCCGCTGGCCGGCGCGCTGCCCGGTGCGCAGGCGATCGCCAGGGCCGCCCGGCTGGTGACCGGCGACCAGAAGCAGCGCCCCGAGCTGCCGGGGCTGACCGCGCCGCGCACGCCGTTCAACGGGCCGATCAGTGCGCGGCGCGAGCTGTCGTTCGGGTCGGTGCCGCTGAAGGAGGTCAAGAAGGTCGCCAAGGCCAACGGCATCAGCGTCAACGACGTGGTGATGACGCTGTGCGCCTCGGCGCTGCGGTCGTGGCTGGACGAACGGGACGCGCTGCCCGCCGAGCCGCTGGTGGTGGCCGTGCCGGTGTCGGTGCGTACGGGCGGGGCCTCGGACGTGGTCGGGAACCAGATCTCGGCCATGGTGGCGCCGATGCCGACGAACGTACCCGACGCCGGGGATCGGCTGCGGGCGGTCGGCGAGACCATGAGCAGGGCCAAGCGGCGCTTCGCCCTCGCGCCGGCGAGCTGGCTCGGCGAGCTGTGCTCGCTGCTGCCCGCGCCGGTCACCAGCCTGGCCACCCCGGCGATCTTCCGGCTGGCCGGGACGGCGTTCCCGCCGATCAACCTGATCATCAGCAACGTGCCCGGCCCGCAGTTCCCGCTCTACATGTGCGGCGGCCGGGTGCTGGCCTACTACCCGCTGTCGGTGCTGACCGACCTGTCCGGCGGCGTGAACATCACCTGCTTCTCCTACGACGGCATGCTCGACTTCGGCATCGTGGCCTGCCCCGAGCGCGTGGACGACGTGTGGGGCCTGCTCGGCCACCTGCGCGACGCCCTCGACGAGCTGCTAGCCGAGGGCGTGGGCGATGAGTTCGGCGACGGCGTCGGGGTCGATCTGGTGACCGGTTAGCTGGCAGAGGTTCTCCTGGTAGAGCAGCACGGCGGCGAACGTCGCCGCGGCCACCTCCAGGCGGGCCGCGTCGCCGCGCGTGCCGGGCAGCGCCAGCTCCAGCGCGAACCTGGCCCTGCTGATCAGCTCGCCGTTGAGCCTGCCGAGCCGCTCCTTGACCGAGCCGTGCGTGTCGGCCTCGCGGAACAGGATGCGCCGCATCGCCGGTGAGGCCCGCAGCGGCAGCCCGCGCGCCAGCCGGGCCAGCGTGCCGGCCGGGTCGCCGGGCACGGCGTCGACCTCGCGGCCCTCCTCGACCAGGGTGCGCTCGTCGACGAGGGCGACGAGTACGTCGATCTTCCGCGGGAAGTAGTGGAAGATCAGCCCTTTGGGGACTCTCGCGAGCCGGGCGATCACCGCGGTCGGCGTGGCCTCGTAGCCGCCGCCCGCGAACAGCTCCTCGGCCGCGTCCAGGATGCGCGTGCGCGCGTCACCGATCGACACAGCTCGCACCCTAGCGCCACCTGCGACTTCATCGCCATCCCGCCGGGGCGAGAGCCTGCTGCCCTCCGGCTCCGGTGTAAGCTTGAGACGTAGATGTCTCATATTTGACGGAGTTGTCTCATGGTGGTGAGCCGGGAGCAGATCATGACCGCGGCGATCCAGCACCTCAACGAGTATCCGGCCGCCTCGATGGCCCAGCTCGCGGAGGCGGTGGGGGTCAGCAGGGCCACGCTCCACCGGCAGTTCAGCAGCCGCGAGGAGCTGATGACGGCGCTCGGCCACCGCGCGCACGACCGGTGGCACGAACTCCAGGTGCGCGCGGACGTGCCGGCCGCCGCCGCCTCCGACGACCCGCACGTGCTCCGCGCGGCCCTGGAGACCCTGCTGGAGGGGTGGATCGAGGTGGCCGACGAGTACGGCTTCGGCCTCACCGACTACGCGATGGCCGTGCACCCGGAGCTGCTGCGCCGCTCGGAGGAGCTGGAGGAGCGCGAGATCGCGCTCTTCGCCGCCGCCCAGCGGGCCGGCCTGCTGCGCGCCGACCTGCCTCCCCGCTGGATCAGCAACACGGTCTACGGCCTGCTCGTGGCCGTCCGGGAGAGCCTGCGACGCGGCGACGTCGCCCGCAGGGACGTCGCCAGGCTGCTGCGGGAGACGTTCCTGGCCGGCGCGGGCGCCGGGGGGTGGTCGTGATGACGGCCACCGGCCTCTCGGCGCGCCGGCGGTGGGCGGGCCTGGCCGTGCTGTCGGCCAGCGTGCTGCTCGTGGTCATGGACATGACCGTGCTCAACGTCGCCCTTCCCGCGATCACCGAGGACCTGCGGCCGACCTCGGTGGAGCTGCTGTGGATGGTGGACGCCTATTCGCTGGTGCTGTCCGGGCTGCTGGTCACGGCGAGCGCGCTCGGCGACCGGTGGGGGCGCAAGCGCATGCTGCTGGCCGGGTTCACCGTGTTCGGGGTGGCCTCGACGGCGGTGCTGCTGGCCGACTCGGCCGCCGAGGTGATCGCCGTACGGGCGCTGCTCGGTGTGGGCGGCGCGATGATCATGCCGTCCACGTTGTCGATGATCCGGAACCTGTTCACCGATCCGGGCGAGCGGGCCAGGGCGCTCGGCGTCTGGTCGGCGATGGCGGCGATGGGCGCGGCGCTCGGCCCGATCCTGGGCGGGTTCCTGCTGGAGCACTTCTCCTGGCAGTCGGCGTTCCTGGTGAACGTGCCCGTCATGGCGGCGGCCGTCGTCGCCGGGCTGCTCCTGCTCCCGGAGACGCGCAACCCCAGGCCGGGCCGGTGGGACGCGCTCGGGACCGTCCTGTCGATGGCGGGCATGGCCGCGCTGCTGTACGCGGTCAAGACGTTCGGCAAGGACGGCCTGACCTCGCCCGCCGCCCTGGCCGCCACCGTGGTCGCGGCGGGCGCGCTCGGCTGGTTCGTGGTGCGGTGCGCGCGCAGGCCCGATCCGCTGCTGGAGATCAAACTGTTCCGCAGCGCGCCGTTCTCGGCGGGCGTGGTGACGGCGCTGACCACGTCGATCGCGATGGCGGCCGTGCTGCTGCTGCTCGCGCAGTGGATGCAGCTCGTCCAGGGGTACGCGCCGCTGGAGACGGGCGTGCGGCTGCTGCCGGCCGCGCTGGCCGCGCTGATCGCCTCGCCGCTCGCGCCGGTCCTGGCCGAACGCGTCGGCGCCCGGGTGGTGCTGACGGGCGGGCTCGCGGTGACGGGGCTGGGGTTCCTGCTGGTGTGCCTGGCGCCGCAGCCGCTGGGCTACTGGCCGGTCGCCGTCGCGCTGGCGCTGATCGGCGCGGGCAACGGCGCGCTGGCCATCGCCTCCGCGGTGATCATGGCCGGTTCGCCGCCGGAGAAGTCGGGCAGCGCGGCGGCCATCGAGGAGACCAGCTACGAGGTGGGCGCGGCGCTCGGCGTGGCCGTGCTGGGCAGCGTGGCGGCCGCGGTCTACCGGAACGCGCTGAACTACGCGGGCCCCGGCGCGGGCGCGGCGAGCGAGTCGCTGGGCGGCGCGCTCGACGTGGCCGCCGACCTCGGGGCGCAGGGGGCGCGGCTGGTGGAGACGGCCAGGGCGGCCTTCACCGACTCGCTGGCGCTGACCTCGGGGGCCGGGGCGGCGCTGATGCTGGTCGGCGCGCTGGTGGTCTGGCTGCTCACCCCGCGTGCCCTCGACCTGGCGTCCGTGGAGCACTGACCGAGGGCCGCGCCGGCCGCGTCCGTGGAGCACTGGCCGAGGGCCGCGCCGGCCGCGTCCGTGGAGCACCGGCCCTGGCCGCGCCGGCCGGCGGTCGCGGGCGGCCTCGGCACCGCCGCTGACCTGGCGGCACGTGACCGGGGCGCCGTCCGTGCCCGCTCGCCGGTGGCGCGGATAATGGCCGCATGAGATCAATAGGCACGACGGACCTGTCCGTTTTCCCGATATCGCTCGGCACCAACGTCTTCGGCTGGACCGCGGACAAGGAGACCTCGTTCGCGGTGCTCGACGCCTACGTCGAGGGCGGCGGCAACTTCATCGACACGGCCGACGTCTACCCCCACTGGGTGACCGGCGAGTCCACGTCCGAGCTGATCATCGGCGAGTGGATGGCCGACCGCGGCAACCGGGACTCGGTGGTCGTGTCCACCAAGGTCGGCATGCTGGAGGGGCTCGAAGGGCTGGCCCCGGCCACCATCCGGGCGGCCGTCGAGGACTCGCTGCGCCGCCTGCGCACCGACTACATCGACCTGTACTGGGCGCACGTGGACGACCACGACACGCCCCTGGTGGAGTCGCTGGCCGCCTTCGACGCCCTGGTCAAGGAGGGCAAGGTGCGCCAGATCGGCGCGTCCAACTACGGGCCGGCGCGGCTGGCCGAGGCCCTGCGGATCTCCCGGGACGAGGGGCTGGCCGCGTACGTGGCGCTGCAGCAGCCGTACAACCTGGTCGACCGGGGGTACGAGGGCGAGCTGCGGGACGTGGTGGCGTCGGCCGGCCTGTCGAGCACGCCGTACTTCGGGCTGGCCCGGGGGTTCCTGACCGGCAAGTACCAGCCGGGCGTCACGGTCGACAGCCCGCGGGCCGGGAAGGCGGCCGAGTACCTGGACACCGAGCACGGGCGCAGGGCGCTCGAAGGGCTGCTGAAGGTGGCGGCCGAGCGCGGCGCCGAGCCCGCCTCCGTGGCGCTGGCCTGGCTGGCCGCCCAGCCCACGGTCACCGCGCCGATCGCCAGCGCGCGCGACCCCCGTCAGCTCAAGCCGCTGCTGGCGGCGGCGGAGCTGGAGCTGGGCGAGGAGGAGCTGGCCCTCCTCGACGAGGCCTCCCGCCCCTGATCGACCGGCGCCCGGCCCCGCGGCGTCGGCGGGGTCGGCGGGGTCAGCGGGCGCGGCCGGCCAGCGAGACGCACAGCTCCCTGAGCGCGACGGCGTCAGGCAGGCATTCGTCCAGTACGTCCAGCGCCGCCTTCAGGTGCCGGGCGGCCAGGCGGTCCGCGATCGTCCGGCCGCCCGCCTCCTCGATCAGGCAGGCGGCCAGCGTCAGGGCCGCGTCGTCGGTCTCGCCCGAGGCCAGCGCGTCGGCCAGGCGGCGGGCCGCGGGCTCGCCCGATCCCAGCGCGGCGAGCACCGGTAGGGTCTTCTTCCGCAGCCGCAGGTCGCCGTGCACGGGTTTCCCGGTGACCTGCGGATCCCCCCAGATCCCCAGCACGTCGTCGGCGATCTGGAAGGCCACGCCGAGCTCCACCCCCATGGCCCACATGCGCTCGGACAGCTCGGGCCGGCCCCCCAGCGCGACCCCCGCCGCGGCGGCCGCCCCCAGCAGCGCGCCGGTCTTGCCCGCCGCCATCTCGGTGTACTCGGCCATGCTCACCTCGCCGGGCCCGCTCCAGGGACGGCTTTCGAACGCCATGTCGGCCGTCTGGCCCTGGACCAGCTCGACGAGGGCTCGCGACAGGTAACCCATCGCCTCCGGACGGCCGGCGAGCCGGGCCACGGCCAGGGCCAGCAGCGCGTCCCCTGCCAGGAGGGCCGGCCCCACCCCGTACGCCTTCCACAGGGCGTCCCGGTGCCTGCGTCTTTCGTCCTGGTCGATGATGTCGTCGTGCACGAGGGAGAAGGCGTGCACCAGCTCGACCGCGACGGCCCCCGGCAGCGCGGACTCGGCGGTGCCGCCGGCGGCCTCGGCGCTGAGGAGGGCGATGGCCGGTCGCACGCTCTTGCCGCCCGCACCCTCGTACGGGCGCCCCGCGGCGTCCGACCAGCCCAGGGTGTAGGAGACCATGTCGGCTCCCCGCGGGTGAAGGCGGGAGACGGCGGCGCGCATGGCGGGCTCCACCAAGCGGCGGCAGCGCGCGATCACGTCGGTGTCCGGCAGGGGCGGTCCGGTGCGGCTGAGGTTCACAAGATGTTCCTGTCAGACTTCGATCTTGAATGTCTATGTACGGCCATGTGATACTCCAGCCTGAGTCTAACTTTCGTCATTAAATGTCCGTTATGTAAGACGGGCTCAGAGGAGACACGCCCGTGGCGGACAATGCCACTGCCCCCAGGACTGTCCCTTTCCTCGGTAGGCTCAGCAGACACCACCGCGTCCCGGTGCACGCGCTGGAAGAGGCTGGCGCCGAGGCCGGCGGCCGGGTCGTACGGCTCGACATGGGCCCCTTCCGTCCCTACCTCGTTACCCACCCCGACCACGTCGAGCATGTGCTCACGGTCCGCCAGCCCAACTACGTGCGCGCGGGCATGTTCTGGGACCCGCTCGCGCCCCTGCTCGGCGAGAGCATCCTGTCCGACGGCGAGAACTGGGCCGACAGCCGTCGGATCCTCCAGCCGCTGTTCGCCGCCCGGCACCTCAACGCCATGGCGGAGAACATGGCCCGGATCATGGACGAGCTGATCGAGACGACCGTCGTCCCCGGACGGCCGTTCGACGTGACCGAAGGCATGGGGGCCCTGGTGCACCCGGTGATCGTGCGGCTGTTCTTCGGGGCGAAGATCTCCATGGCGGACATCGACCGGCTGGCGCCGGCCTATGACGTCGCCGTCACCGCCAAGGCGCTGCGCCTGGTGCTGCCCTTCGTGCCGCACCGGGTGCCGCTGCCGGGCGACCGGGCGTTCAGGCGAGCGATCAAGACCATCGACGAGGTCGTCTACCCCTGCATCGCGCGGGCCCGCCACGAGGAAGGCGACGACGTGATCTCGCGCCTGGTCAGAGCGAGGGCGGACGACGGCGGCGACCGGCGCATCAGGGACGACCTCGTCGCCATGCACGGCGCCTCCACCGAGACCACCTCCACCGCGATGTCCTGGGTCTGGCCGACGCTCCAGGCGCATCCGGAGATCGCCGCGAAGGTGTACGAAGAGGTGGACCGCGTGGTGGGCGACGAGCCGGCCGGCATCGCCCACCTGCCGCACCTGCGATACCTGAAGATGTTCGTCAGCGAGCTGCTGCGGGTCTACCCCCCCGGCTGGCTCCTGCCCCGCAGGACCGTCGAGGCCGACGTGGTCGGCGGCGTCGGCGTCGAGGCCGGCTCCACTGTGATCCTCAGCCCCTACCTGACGCACCGGCTGCCGGAGTTCTGGGACCGCCCGGCCACGTTCGACCCCGGACGCTTCGCCCCCGGCGGGGACACGCGGCGGCACCGCTACGCCTACTGGCCCTTCGCCGCCGGGCCGCACGTGTGCCTGGGACAGCATCTGTTCGCGTTGAAGGCGCCGCTGCTCATCGCCGGCATCCTGCGCAGGTACCGGCCCCACGTGCACCTCGACCGGCCGATCGTGCCGCGCCTGGCCTCCACGCTGCGCCCGCCGCACGGATTGACCATGACACTGGAGAAGCGACGGTGAACCCCTTCGACATCGGCCGCACCTGCGCGCTGGCCGTGGCCGGCGGGCGGGAATTGGCCGCGCACGCCGCGCACTTCGGTGACCTGTTCCCCGCCGGCGCCTTCGACGCCGGGCTGCACCTGTCCCTGGGCCTCGCCGGCGCCTTCGGCTCGCCCTCGGCGACCGCCGCCGAGCTGCGGGCCGTCAACCGGGCCTCGCTGCTGGTGTTCGCGGTGGACCGGCTGATCGACCACGAGGCCGGCACGCGCGAGGAGGTCGCGGCGCTGATCGGCGACTGCCTGTCGGAGTCCCCCGCCGGGCCGGCCGGCGCATTCGCCGCCGACCTGCGGGCGGAGCTGGGCACCACGCCGGAGCTCGCGTCGGCCTGGCGTGACCGGCTCGCGCGCATGCTCGCGGCCATGGCCCGCGAATGGGAGTGGAGCCGCGCGGACGAGCCGCCCGCCGTCGAGGAGTACCTGGCCAACGCCGACAGCTGCGGCGCCTCCTTCGTGGCCGTCTCGCACTGGATCGCCGCCGGCCAGGTGGGCGGGCCGGGTGACCTGGAGGTCCTGCGCCCGGCGGGCGAGGCGGTGCAGCGTTACCTGCGTCTGCTCAACGACCTGGCCACGCACCACCGGGAACGGGCGTACGGCGACTTCAACGCGTTCGCCCTCGGCCTGACCCACGACGAGGTGACCGAGCGGATGGCCGTGCTGGCCCGCGAGGCGCACGCGCTGATCGAACCGCTGCGCGGCGCCCATCCGCGCCCGGCCGGCTACCTGGCATGGCAGATCGACTACAGCACAGGCTTCTACGGCCTGTCCGACTTCTGGGCGACGACGTGAACCTCTCCGAACAAGCATGTCTCCTGGTCAACGAGCTGATGGCCAAGCCCTGGGGCCAGGTGTCGCCGTCGGTCTACGAGACCGGGCGCCTGGTCACGCTCGCCCCCGGCCTGGCCGGGCATCGGGAGCGGGTGGCGTACCTGCTGGCGGAGCAGCACGGCGACGGCGCCTGGGGCGCGCCCGACGGCTACGGGCTGGTGCCCACGCTGAGCGCCACGGAGGCCCTGCTCACGGCGATCGCGCGCGGCGACGGCGACGACGGCATCCTGCTCCCGGCCGCCGAGGCCGGGCTGGAGGCGTTGCGTCCCATGCTGGCCGCGGCGTCGGAGCCGCCGGACACGCCGGCCATCGACCTGATCGTCCCCGCCCTCGTCGAGCTGGTGAACCGCCACCGTCCGGAGGGCTCCCCGCTGCCGCTACCCCCCACCATGGACACCACCCGGCTCACCCTGGTCAGGCGGCTGCTGGCGTCCGGCGCCGAGCCGCCGCAGAAGGTCCAGCACGTGCTGGAGGTCGTCGGGGCGACGGGGGCGATACGACCGGCGCCGATCGGCACCGTCGGCGCCTCGCCCGCGGCCACCGCCGCCTGGCTGTCGGCCCGGCCCGATCCCGAGGCCGCGGGCCCGGCCCGCCACCACCTGCGGGCCGTCGCCGGACGGTACGGCGGCCCGGTGCCGGTGGGGCTGCCGATCACCGTCTTCGAGCGGGCCTGGGTGCTGAGCTGGCTGCTCAGGGCGGGCGTCCCCGTGGACGTGCCGCCGGAGATGACGGCCGACCTGTGGGCCACGATCGGGCCCGCGGGCACCCCCGCCGGGGCCGGTCTGCCCGCCGACGCCGACACCACCAGCGTGGCGCTCTACGCCCTGGCCCTGCTCGGGGTTCCGTACGAGCCCTCGTCGCTGGCGACGTTCGATACCGGCGCGCACTTCTGCACCTGGCAGGGGGAGGACGGCACGTCCGTCAGCGTCAACGCCCACGTGCTGGACGCGCTGGGCCAGTACGCGCGGGTCAGGCCGGCGGCCGGGGAGGCGTACCGGCCATGGATCGAGCGGGTGGCGAGGTGGCTGGCCGAGCGGCAGCGGCCCGACGGGAGCTGGAGCGACAGGTGGCACGCCTCCCCGTACTACGCCACGTTGAGCTGCATGCTGGCGCTCGGCGAGTTCGCCGGCGCCCGATACGCCGGGGCCGTCCGCAAGGGGCGGGAGTGGATTCTGTCCACGCAGCGGGCCGACGGATCCTGGGGCCGGTGGGCGGGCAGGCCGGAGGAGACGGCGTACGGGATGCAGGCCCTCCTGCTGGCCGGCCCCGAGCCGGACGAACGGTGCCGAGGGGCGGCGCGGCGCGGTTATGAGTACCTGAATCGGACAGCCAATTTATCCGACTATCCACCGTTGTGGCATGACAAGGAGCTTTACTCGCCGACAGCCATCGTGCGGGCAGCGGTCATCGCCGCTCAGCATGTCACGATATGTAGCACCGAAGGAAATTCCAGGTACGAAAACAGGACATAATACCCTTTCCGGTGCTCTAGCGTGTTGAGGCAGTATTCTCGCGTTGCTAAGGTGATCCGAGTGCCGGATTTCTGGAGTGCCCCATTCTCCGCCTTGACATGGCCTGCTAACCCCGCGGTCTTTTCTTCCGGAGGACTTCATGCGCTTCCGTAATGCCAGTGTCCGGGCCAAAGTCACGGCGCTTATCGTGTCGCTCACGCTGTTGTGGGTGTTCGCGGCCTGGGTCACGGTGCGGGAAGGCGTCAACCTGCTCGGGGCCGCGACGGTCGACGGCAGGATCGTCGAGCCGAGCGAGCCGCTGCTGGTGGAGCTCCAGCGCGAGCGCCGGCTGACCGTCGCCCACCTCGGCACCGGATCCCGCGTCGTGGACAAGGGCATGCGCGACCAGCGAGCCAGGACCGACTCCCTGCGCGCCGAGTTCACCTCCATGGCCCAGGGCGACGTCGTCGACCTCGCCGCCGAAGACTCGCTCGTCGAGCGCATCGCCGCGGTCAACGCCGAGCTGGACAAGCTCGTGGCCGCGCGCAAGGCGATCGACGCCGGCAAGACGGAACCGTCCCGGGCGACGCAGCAGTACAACAGCACGATCGACGCGATGTACCGCATGTACGACTCCGTGGCCGCCTTCGACGACAAGGACATCGCCGCGGACGGCCGCGCGTTGTCGGACATGCACCGCTCCCGGGAGTTCCTGGCCCGCGAGGACTCGCTGCTGTCCGGGGTGTTCGCCAAGGGCGGGTTCACCGCCGACGACCACGCCGAGTTCCTCAGGATGTCGGCCGTCTTCCACTACACGCTGACCGACGCGCTGAACCGGCTGCCCGACGAGGACCGGGCCACCTTCGACGCCTGGCTGAAGAGCGAGCCCGTCGTCCGGCTGCAGACCATGGAGGCGCAGCTCGTCCGGTACGAACCGGGGACGGGCCCGCTTCCGGTGAGCGGCGAGAGCTGGCGCGTGGCGGCCGACGCGACGCTCTCCGGCATGCACACGCAGGTGGTCGCGGGCGGTGACCGCCTGTTCGACCGGATCGTCCCCGTCGCCATCGGCGTCGTCATCCGGCTCCTCCTGGCCGGCGGCCTCGGCCTGATCGCCGTCGTCGCCTCGATCATCCTGTCCATCACCACCACCAGGCAGCTGCTCGCCCAGCTGCAGAAGCTGCGCGACGCCGCCCACGAGCTGTCCGACGACCGTCTGCCCGGCATCGTCGAGCGCATCGGCCACGGCGAAGTGGTGGACGTCGCCAAGGAGGCGCCCGCGCTGGAGTTCGGCGACGACGAGATCGGGCAGGTGGGCCAGGCGTTCAACACCGTGCAGCGCACGGCGATCAGCGTCGCGGCCGAGCAGGCGGAGCTGCGCCGCAGCATCCGCGACATCCTGCTCAGCCTGGCCCGCCGCACCCAGGGCCTGGTGCACCGGCAGCTGACCGTCCTCGACGTGATGGAGCGCCGGGAGACCGACCCCGAGGAGCTGAAGGAGCTCTTCCGCCTCGACCACCTGGCCATCCGGATGCGGCGCAACGCCGAGAACCTGATCGTCCTGTCCGGTTCGTCGCCCGCCCGTACGTGGCGGCGGGCGGTCCCCATGGTGGACGTGGTGCGCGGCGCGCTGGCCGAGGTCGAGGACTACACCCGGGTCACGCTCATGCCGATGGGCGAGGTGGTGCTCGTCGGCCGGGCCGTCGGTGACGTCATCCACCTGCTGGCCGAGCTGATCGAGAACGCCGTGTCGTTCTCGCCGCCGTACACGAACGTGCAGGTCAGCGGCCAGCTCGTGGCCAACGGGTACGTCATCGAGATCGAGGACCGCGGGCTCGGCATGAAGCCCGAGGACCTCGACGCGGCCAACGAGCGCATCGCCGACCCGCCCGAGTTCCGCATCTCCGGCACCGCCCGGCTGGGGCTCTACGTGGTCAGCCAGCTCGCCCGCCGGCACGACATCCAGGTCGTGCTGAAGCCCTCCCCGTACGGGGGGACCACGGTCGTGGTGCTGCTGCCGCAGGAGCTCGTCGAGCTCGACCCGGCGCCGCGGCACCCGGAGGGCGACACCCGGCCGGGCCTGCCGCGCCGGACGAGCACCGGGACCACGCTGGCCACGGTCGCGCGGCCCGCCGAGAACGTCCGCACCCTGACCCCGCCGCGTCCCGCCCCGATGCCCGCCTCGATGCCCGCCCCAGTTCCCGCCCCCACCCCCTCCCAGCTCCACGCGGTGGCCGCCCCCTTCCCGGCACCAGCACCCTCGCCTTCACCTGAACCAGAACCGCCCGCGGAACCGGAGCAGCAGCCTGTGGCCGAGTTCACGCCGTCCGGCCTGCCGTTCCGAGTCCCTCAGGCCAACCTGGCGCCAGCGCTGCGTGACGACACGCCGACGCAGCCCGACTTCGAGGAGGACGATGACGAGCGCTCGCCCGAGGAGATCCGCGCCATGATGGGATCCCTGCAGTCAGGCACCCGTCTTGGCCGCACCGAGGCGGCCAGGCTGATGGAAGAGCAGCCGGGAGGCGAGGCATGAGCGCCGCGGCCCGGCTCCCGACGGGAGGCCCGACATGACGCCCAGCGCGGGCACCGACCTCAACTGGCTGCTCGACGACCTGATCGGCCGGATCAAGGAGGCCGAGCACGCCATCGTGCTGTCCTCCGACGGCCTGCTCATGGCCTCGTCCGCCGGTCTGCAGCGCACCGACGGGGAGCACCTGTCGGCCGTCGCCTCCGGCCTGCAGAGCCTGGCCAAGGGCGTCGCGGAGCACATCTCCGCCGGCGCGGTGCGGCAGACGGTCGTGGAGTGGAAGTCACAGTTCCTGATCGTGACGACCGCGGGCGAGCGCGCCTGCCTGGCCGTGCTGTGCGCCCAGAACGCCGACATCGGGCTGGTGGCGTACGAGATGGCGATGCTGGTGGCGCGGGTCGGCCAGTACCTCACCTCCGGCGCGCGCAACGCCGAGGCCGTCGCCAGGAGCGACCGGTGAGCACCACGGAGGAGTCCACGGACGAACACTGGATAGATCCGGAGATCATCCGGCCCTACGTCGTCACGCGCGGGCGGACCCAGCCTGCGCACGGCAAGTTCGACCTCATCTCCATGGCGCTGGCGGTGGGTCCGCCGCCGGGGCCCGACGCCGGGCTGGACCCCGAACACCTGCGTATCCTCCAGCTCTGCCGCGAACCCAAGTCCGTCGCCGAGATAGCCGCGCACCTGAACCTCCCGGCCGGCACGATCCGCGTGCTGCTAGGCGACCTGTTCGACCGCGAACTCGTCTCTGCCCAGGAACCGCAATCCGAGGTGGACATGCATGACATGAAGATGTACAGGGCGGTGCTCGATGGTCTTCGCTCGCTCTGAGCGCCCGCGCCTCCCGACGGCGATCAAGATCCTGGTCGCCGGCGGATTCGGTGCGGGCAAGACGACGATGGTCGGAGCCGTGTCCGAGACCCGGCCGTTGCGCACCGAGGAGGTGCTGACCGACCGCAGCGTGGGCGTCGACGACCTGACCTCCGTGGAGGCCAAGCGCACCACCACGGTGGCCATGGACTTCGGGCGCATCACCCTGGGCACCGACTACGTCCTGTACCTGTTCGGCACCCCTGGGCAGGAACGCTTCTGGTTCGTGTGGGACGAGCTGGCCGAGGGCTCCCTGGGGGCCGTCATCCTGGCCGACACCCGCCGCCTGGCCGACTGCTTCCCCTCGGTCGACTACTTCGAGCGGCGCGGGACGCCGTTCGTGGTGGCGGTGAACTGCTTCGAGGGGTCGCCGACGTTCGAGCTGGACGAGGTGCGGCTGGCACTGCAGCTCAACCCGTCGATCCCGATCGTGATGTGCGACGCGCGGAAGCGGGACTCCAGCCGAGAGGTGCTGATCACCCTGGTCAAGCACTCGGCCCGGCTGCGCGCGGAGCCGGTCGGAAGCTGAGAACGGCCCGAGGCCGGGCCGGTCCCACGCTCGACCTGCCCGGCGCGCCCGGTGGCCCCGCCCGTCCCCGTCGGCCGGGCGGGGCCGCCGGGCGCGGTCATGAGCGGGGACGACTGCCTGAAGGTCGTCGCGTACGCCGCCGACGAGGCGGACCTGGCGTCCTGGCCGTGGCCGCACCTGTCCGTGGAGGTGCACGACCGGCGAGGCTGACCTCGCCCGCCTGCCGCTTGACGGCGCGGGCGTCCGGGCAGACCTTGGCAGGTGAGACGATCCGCCTGCGTGCGGGAGGCCGGGCCATGACCGACGACGAGCTGCTGTCCGAGCGGGTGGCGGGCGGGATCCTGCCCCGCGTGCTGACCACCTTCGACATGGTCGCGATCTTCGTGGCCATCGTCCTGTTCATCACGAACGCCGCCGTCATCCAGAGCGCCGGTCCGGCCGCGTTCGGCTGGTGGGCCCTCGCGTTCGCGCTCTTCCTCGTGCCGTGCGCGATCGTCACGGGGCAGCTCGGCGTGATGTTCCCCGGCGAGGGGTCGATCTACCTGTGGACGAGCAAGGCGTTCGGGCCGTTCTGGGGGTTCTTCGCCGGGTTCTGCGCGTGGTGGCCGGGCGTGCTGGTCATGGTCGCCACGGGGACGCTGACGATGTCGTTCCTGGGGCTGGTGTTCCCGGCCCTGGGCGAGCTGCCGGTGCAGGCCCAGGGCGGGATCATCGTGGTGATCCTGGCGCTGGCCGCCGTGCTGGCCGTGCTGCGGTTCAGGCTCACGCAGAACGTGGTGAACGCGGTCTTCGTCGCCTACGGGCTGGCGATCCTGCTCATGTTCGCCGCCGGGGTCGTCCACCTGCTGCGCGGCAACCCGCCGGCGACCGACCCGTGGGACTTCGCCACCTGGAGCCCGTCGGCCGAGCACGGCGTCAACTTCGCCAACTGGAGCTTCTTCGGCCTGGCGGTGCTGGCCCTGCTCGGGGTCGAGGTGCCGCTGAACATGGGGGTGGAGATCCGGCACGAGCGCGCGGTGACCCGCTACCTGCTGTGGGGCTCGCTCGCGGTCATGGTCGCCTACCTGGCGGCGACGTGGGGCGTGATGGTGTCGGTGCCGCCGGACCGGGCGGCCGGGGTCACGGCGGTCGCCCAGGCGGTGGGCGTCGGGCTCGGCGAGTGGGCGGGCCGGCTGGTGGCGCTGCTGCTGGCGGCCGGGTTCTTCGTCATCACGGTGGTCTACGACTACTCCTTCGCCCGGCTGATCTTCGTCTCCGGGCTGGACCGGCGGCTGCCCGCCGTGGTCAGCCACGTGAACGCCCACAAGGTGCCCGACGTGGCCGTCTGGATCCAGACGGTGCTGGCGGCGGTGTTCACGGTGGCGGCGTTCGTCGTGGTGCCGTTCGCGTCGGCGACGCCGGCGGACGCCCAGACCGAGGTCTACAACGTGTTGCAGGCCGCGGTCACGGTGATCTGGTGCCTGTCGATCGTGGTGCTGTTCGTGGACGTGCTGATCATCCTGCGGCGCTACCGGACGCAGTTCGAGGCGCGGCGGCTGGCCTCGCCCGCCGTGTTCTGGGCCGCCTCGATCGTCGGCGCGCTGGCCTCGCTGGTGGGCGTGGTGGCCACGCTGTCGGGCTCGTGGACGCCGCTGATCTCCAACGACGCCGGCACGGTCACCCTGTTCGGCGCCCGCGTCGCGTACGGCACCTGGTTCTGGCTGGTCGGCGGCATCGCCCTGGCCTCGCTCGCGGTCGGGGCGCTGCTGTACCTGGCCGGCCGGGCTCACGCCCGTACCCGCTGACCGGGGCCCGGCCGGTGGCGGGCCGGGCCCCGTCACGCACAGGGAGAGCGAGGGTCAGTGCTCGGTGGCCTTCTCGGCGCCGACGCCGGTCAGCGAGCGCACCTCGATCTCGGCGTACTTGGCGGCGTTGTACTCCTTGCTGAGGATCGTGCCCAGCCAGCCGAACAGGAAGCCGAGCGGGATGGAGACGATGCCCGGGTTGCTCAGCGGGAACCAGTGGAAGTCCACGCCGTGGATCAGCGCGGTCACCGCGGCGCCCGCGGGCGGCGGCGGGGCCGAGACCACCGGCGAGAAGATCACCAGGATCAGCGCCGAGCCGAGGCCGCCGTAGATGGCCGCGACCGCGCCCGCCGTGTTGAACCTCTTCCAGAACAGGCTGTAGAGGATCGCCGGCAGGTTGCCCGAGGCCGCGATGGCGAAGGCCAGGGCGACCAGGAACGCCACGTTCTGGCCCTGGGCGAGGATGCCGAGGCCGATCGCGACGGCGCCGATGACCAGCGCCGAGACGCGGGCCACCACGACCTCCTGCCGCTCGCTGGCGCCGCCGCGCTTGAAGACGTGCGCGTACAGGTCGTGGGCGAAGCTGGAGGAGGAGGCCAGGGTCAGGCCCGCGACGACGGCCAGGATCGTGGCGAAGGCGACGGCGCCGATGAGCGCGAGCAGGATCGTGCCGCCGACGTCGCCGAAGATCTGCGCGCCGATCCGCTCGGCGAGCAGCGGGGCGGCGGTGTTGGCCGCCTTGTCGGCCTTGAGGATGTCGGTCTTGCCGACGATGGCCGCCGCGCCGAAGCCGAGCACCAGGGTCAGCAGGTAGAACACGCCGATGATGCCGATGCCCCACAGGACCGACTTGCGGGCGTCCTTGGCGGTGGGGACGGTGTAGAAGCGGATGAGGATGTGCGGCAGGCCCGCCGTGCCGAGCACCAGCGCGAGGCCGAGGCTGATCAGGTCGATCTTGCCCGCGAGCCCCTGGGCGTCGGTGCCGTACTTCAGGCCGGGGATGAGGAAGTTGCCGGGGTTGGCCTTCGGGCCGCTGGTGGCGGCGGCCTGGCCGAGCAGGGACGAGAGGTTGAAGCCGTACTTGCCGAGCACCAGCAGCGTCACCAGCGCGGCGCCGGTCATCAGCAGCACGGCCTTGACGATCTGGACCCAGGTGGTGCCCTTCATGCCGCCGAACACCACGTAGACGATCATCAGCGCGCCGACGCCGATGATCGTCCAGACCTTGCCGGCCTCGCTGGTGATGCCGAGCAGCAGGCCGACCAGCGCGCCCGCGCCGACCATCTGGGCCAGCAGGTAGAAGATGCTGACCACGATCGTGGACACGCCCGCCGCCGTGCGCACCGGGCGCGGGCTCATCCGGAACGCCAGCACGTCGGCCATGGTGAACTTGCCGGAGTTCCGCATCAGCTCGGCCACCAGCAGCAACGCCACCAGCCAGGCGACCAGGAACCCGATGGAGTACAGGAACCCGTCGTAGCCGGAGACGGCGATGATGCCGGCGATGCCGAGGAAGGAGGCGGCCGACATGTAGTCGCCGCCGATCGCCAGGCCGTTCTGGACGCCGCTGAAGGACCGGCCGCCCGCGTAGTAGTCGGCGGCGGTCTTGGTCTGGCGGCTGGCCCAGAACGTGATGGCCAGGGTGCCGGCGACGAAGGTGAGGAAGAGGATCATCCCCAGCGTCGTGGAACTCACTGCGTCTTCTCCTCGACCTCGTGACGGAGCTTGTCGGCGATCGGGTCGAGCTTCCTCTCGGCATGCCGCGCGTACGCCCACGCGATGAGGAACGTCGAGACGAACTGCAGCAACCCGAAGATCAGCCCGACGTTGATCTCGCCGAACAACTTGATGCCCATGAAGTCGCGGGCCCAGCCGGACAGCACCACGTACAGCAGGTACCACACCAGGAAGGCCACCGTCATGGGGAAGGTCCAGCGGCGGAAACGCCGCTTCAACTCCTGGAACTCACTGCTCTCCTGCACCTGTTCATAGACGGACGCGTCATGTTCTCTGGTCGTCACGAGACCTCCACTGTGATGCGGATCACGCTCAACGTAAGAGCGCAACCTACCCGTCGTGGAGAGGCGTGGGGGTGCTGTTCGGCGAGCCGCTCGCGTACCGCGATTAGTTGGGGATGGCCTGCGGTGAAAGGTCTGTTCAGCGCGATGAGCGGTCGGGTATTCCGTTCACCCCGATATCGGACGCGGGGGGCCGGGCAGGGCGCTCAGCGCCTGATCCAGGTCCTCGACGAGGGCCGCGGTGGGTTCCAGGCCGATCGACAGGCGGGCCAGGCCGACGGGGATGCCCATGGTGGCCCGCACGCTCTCCTCGACGGTCAGGGCGGGGGCGTTGACCAGGCTCTCGAAGCCTCCCCAGGACACACCAATCCTGAAATGTCGCAATTTATCGAGGAAAAGAGCGGCCTGTTGGCGATCGTCCGTGACGAGTTCGATGCTGAACAGGCTGGAGAAGCCGGACATCTGACGCAACGCGGTCGCGTGGCCCGGATGGGAGGGCAGCCCCGGATGGTTCACCGCCCGTACGGCGGGATGCCCCTCCAGGAACGCCGCCACCGCTAGCCCCCGCTCCTGGTGGGCGGCCATCCGCACAGGCAGCGTACGCAACCCCTTGATCACCTTGGCCGCGTCGTGGGGCGACATGGCCGCGCCGTAGAGCTGGTACTCCGTCAGCGCGAGCGGCCGGATCAGCCGGGCCGGCCCGACCACCACGCCGCCGACCAGGTCGCTGTGCCCGCCGACGTACTTCGAGAGCGAATGCACGACCAGATCCACGCCCAGCGTCAGCGGTTTCTGGAACAGCGGCGTGGACCAGGTGTTGTCCATGACCGTGACGAGCCCGCGACCGCGCGCCCAGGCCGCCACCTCGGCGATGTCCACGATCGCGTACGCCATGTAGGAGGGCGACTCGAAGTACAGTAGGCGGGTACTCGCCCTGATAGCGCTGTCACATCCCGCGAGGTCGTCGACGTGCGTATGCGTGACGCCGTACTTCTCCAGGTAACGCAGGAACTGCGTGGTCGGCCCGTACACCGCGCCGAGCACCAGCACGTGGTCACCGGCGGACACCAGCGAGGAGATCGTCGCCGAGATGGCGCCCATCCCCGAACCGAAGCACTTGGCCCGCTCACCGCGTTCCAGCGCGGCCAGCTTGCGCTGCGCCACGTCGACGGTCGGGTTGGTGCCGCGGCCGTAGACGTACCGCTCGTCCTCGTCCCGGATCGCGGCTCCCAGCTCGGCCGCCGTCCCGAAGGTGAACAACGAGTTCTCGAACACCGGCGGGTTCACCGCGCCCAGTGTCCATGGCTCGTCCTCGCCCGTCCGGCCGCAGATCCATTCATCCTCCATGGGGGCAGACTATGACAACGCGTAAGCCCACCATGGCGGACGTCGCCCGGCACGCGGGCGTCAGCCTGAAGACGGTGTCCCGCGTGGTCAACCAGGAGCCGCACGTCCGGGCCTCGCTGCAGCAGCGGGTGCACGACTCGATCAGCGCGCTCGGCTTCCGCCGCAACGAGGCCGCCGCCCGGCTGGCCCGCGGTGCGACCATGCTCACGCTCGGCCTGGTGATGGAGAACATCTCCAACGAGTTCTACGCCCGGCTCGCCGCCGCGGTGGAGGCGGCGGCGGCCGAGCACGAGGCGCTGGTGGTGTTCGGTTCGTACGAGGAGCGCCCGGACAAGGAGCGCATGCTGATCGAGTCGATGCACGCGCGGGGCGTGGACGCGCTGATCGTCGTGCCCTCGCCGGCCGACCACGCCTGGCTGGCCGAGCACGGCGGCCCGCGCACGGTCTTCGTCGACCGCGTGCCGCGCGGGCTCGACCGGGCCGACGTGGTCATGCTCGACGACGAGCGCGGCGGCCGGACGGCGACCGCGCACCTGCTCGCCCACGGGCACCGCCGCATCGCGCTGATCTCCGACGACGACGGGCTGAGCTCGGTGCACGACCGGGCCCGCGGCTACCGGGCGGCGCTGCGCGAGGCGGCGGCGGCGGCCGACGAGGCGCTGGTGGTGCGAGGGGTGTTCGATCCGGGGCGGGTGTCGTACGAGGTGGGGCGGCTGCTCGACCTGCCCGACCCGCCGACGGCGTTCTTCGCGACGAACAACCGGGCGGCGATCGGCGTGCTGCAGGCGTTGCGGGAGCGTCCCGAGCGGCCGGCGTACGTGGGGTTCGACGACTTCGCGCTGGCCGGCCTGTTCAGCCCCGGGGTGACGGTGGTGCGGTACGACATCGGCCGGCTGGCGCGCGGCGCGGTGGAGCTGCTGCTGGATCCGGTACGCGAGCCGCGCCGGATCACGGTTCCCGTGGAACTGGTCGCCCGGGGGTCCGGGGAGTCGCCGCCTGGCTGACCTTCCGGTCAAACCTCTCCCAAGTCCCCTTATGTCGGAGCCTGATGGGATACGTGAGGGGTAATCGCAGGTCATGGCCGAGAGCAGCCCGTACCGCGATGACCGTACGCCCGAGGAGCAGGCGCTCGGCTCCGACGCCTCGGCGTCCGCCCGTCCGAACCCTGAGGTCTGCCTGGAGATCTCCGAGGTGCGGGTGGAGGAGACCGGGCCGCAGGGCCGGGCCCCGGGTGCCCCGCGTGGCGGCGCGCAGGCGCGGGCGACGCTGCGGGTACGGCTGGACGACGTGGCGCACCTCATCGACCACCTCCTGAACGCCGCCCCCCACCTCCTGGACCACCTCACCCCGACCACCGCCACTCCCCCGCCCCGCACTCCGCGCCACGCCTTCCCCACGACCCCACACTCCACGAACACCCCCCGCACCGCGGGGACGCCCGCCTCGGCGGCGCGGGGAGGCGGGGCGTGGGGAGGCCGGCCGATGGAGGGCGGCGAGGTGCGGCGGGGGTGGCCGAGGGGCGGTGCCCCCTCCTGGCGACCGGAGCGGAAGCACGCGGGCGACCTGGGAGCGGCCACCGGACGAACCATCCACCACGCGGCCCCCGGCGAGGAGGCCCCGCACACCGTCCCGGGACACGAGGTGCTCGACGTCGAGACCCACGCCGGGACGGCCGCCAGGCCCATGACCGAACAGGCCGCCCGGCACGGCGACGCCTCCCACCCGACGCCCCCGACCAGACCGTACTTCGCCCCCGACGAGGGAACCCTCCCTGACGAGCCGCCCACCGCGGGCGCCACACCGTACGAGCCCTCCCGCCAGGGCGGCACGTACGAAAGCCCTGGCGTCGGCCCCTCCCGCCAGGCCCAGGACGTCATGCCGTCGCCTGCGGACAGTCGTTCCGGCCCGGCCCGGCCCGCCGGGCGGGACCCGGGGCCCGGTCGTTCCAGGACCCCGCACACCGGCGTCGGCCCGCGCCCCGGCCTGGACCCTCCGCCGCAGGAGCCGTCCCACCCCGGCCTCGCCCATCGGATACCGTCCCAGCCCGGCCCTCGGCCACGGGCGTCGGCCCAGCCCGCCCACGCGCCGCACGCGTCAACGCAGCAGCAGCCCGGCCGCCCCGCGGCCCGACCCGGAAGCACGCCACAGGAGTGGACCCGTCCGCACGTCCCGCCGCAGGGGACCGCCCAGCCACGCCCGGGACGAACCCCAGCCCCACCCGACACCGAGCCAGAGGGGCCGGCCCGGCCGGAAGGAGCGGGTCAGCCCCGGCCCGGCCGAAGCACGTCCCCCCGGCCCGCCGGCCTGTACCGCCCCGGCCTGGACCCACCACCCCAGAGCGCACACCCTCACGACCAGGGCATCCCGCGTCCCACGCGAAGCGACCGCGTGGAGGCCGGAGGTGTGGCGCAGAACGAGGCCGCCAGCGGGAACGGGGTGGCGTCGGAGCGCTTGGGAGGCGTCGCCGCGGGCTGGTCGTGAGCCGGAAGGTCTCGACAGGCCCGGGGCGGGGTCAGGGGGAGCGGGGGTGCCAGTCGCCGCGGTCCAGGTCGAGGTTTTCCGGGGTGTGGAGGCGGACCATCGTGCGGGCCACGCCGGGCGGTACGCGGTGCGGGGTCAGGAACGACACCGACACCATCACGGTGAACGCGATCGGCACCGTCCAGGCCGCCGGCTGGGCCAGCAGCGCCCCGGTGAGCCCCTCGTACGGCCCCCCGGTGATCGTGGCGAGCACGGCCGAGCACGCCAGCCCGCCTCCCACGAACAGCCCCGCCAGCGCTCCGGTCGTGGTGAGCCGCCGCCACCAGATGCCCAGCACCAGCAGCGGGCAGAACGACGAGGCGGCCACCGCGAACGCCAGCCCCACCACGTCCGCGACCGGCAGCGCCCGCGCCCACAGCGCCAGCGCCAGCGGCACGGCGACGGCCATGAGGGTGGCGATCCGGAACGAGCGCACCCCGCCCTTCAGCAGGTCCTGCGCGATCACCCCCGCGACGGACACGGTCAGCCCCGAGGAGGTGGACAGGAAGGCCGCGAACGCCCCGGCCGTCACGAGGGCGGTGAGCAGGTCGCCGAGCGTGCCGCCGATCATGCGGCTGGGCAGGGTGAGCACGACCGCGTCGGTACGCACGAGGTCGGGGGCGTAGAGGCGGCCGAGCCAGCCGTACAGGGCGGGCAGCAGGTAGAACGCGCCGAGCAGGGTCAGCACGACCAGCGTCGTACGGCGGGCGGCCCGGCCGTCGGGGTTGGTGTAGAAGCGCACGAGCACGTGCGGCAGGCCCATCGTGCCGAGGAACGTGGCCAGGATCAGCGAGTACGTCGAGTAGAGCCCGTACTCCTTGGCCCCGGCCAGCGGCATCTGCCAGGTGGTCGCGTCCTGGACGCTGAGGGCGGGCGCGCCGTCGCCCTTCCAGGCCAGCAGCAGGAACACCAGCGGCACGGCCAGCGCGGTCAGCTTGAGCCAGTACTGGAACGCCTGCACGAACGTGATCGACCGCATGCCACCGGACAGCACGTTCACCGCCACCACGCCGGCGACCAGCAGCCCGCCCGCCCACACCGGCGCCCCGGTGATCGTCCGCAGCACCAGGCCGGCGCTCTGGAACTGCGGCATCAGGTACAGCCATCCGATCAGGACGACCAGCACGCTGGCGGTCCTGCGTACGGTCATCGACTCCAGCCTGGCCTCGGCGAAGTCGGGCAGCGTGTACGCGCCCGAGCGCCGCAGCGGCGCCGACACCAGCACCAGCAGCACCAGGTAGCCGCCGGTCCATCCGACGGGCAGCCACAACATGTCCACGCCGTAGGACAGGATGAGCCCGGCGACGCCGAGGAAGGAGGCCGCCGACAGGTACTCGCCGCCGATGGCGGAGGCGTTCCACAGGGGGCTGACGGTCCGGGAGGCGACGTAGAAGTCGGAGGTGGTGCGGGAGAACCTGATGCCGTACGCGCCGATGAGCACGGCCGCCGCCATCACGACGACCACCGCGGTGAGGCTCACGAGGGGCCTCTCGCGCCGGTCACCGGCGTTCCACCAGCTCGGCGAAGTGGCGTTCGTTGCGCTCGGCCTGGCGGACGTACAGCCAGGCGCCGATGACGAAGGCGGGGTAGATGAGCCCGGCCAGCACCGCCCACGGCAGGGAGACGCCGAGGACGTCCACCTCGCGCAGTTCGGGGATGAGCAGGAACAGCAGCGGCAGGCCGCCGACCACGCAGGCCAGCACGGTGCAGACGAACAGGGCGAGCCGGAACTGGGTGCGCAGGAGCGAGCGCATGTAGACCTCGCCGAGGCGGGTCTGCTCGTCGATCTCCCTGGTGGCCGGGTAGCGGGGGCGGCGGGCGGCGGCGGTGCGCGGGCTGGTGACGCTGACCCGGCGCGGCGTCTCGGAGCGGCGGAAGGCGTCCATGCGGCGGGCGGCGTCGGTGCGCGGCGGCCCCGCCGGGCGCCCTGGCCGGGGATCGGGGGTCATTCCGTCCTGCCCTTCCTGGCGCGGCGGACCAGCAGGTCGCGCAGCTCGCGGGTGTGCCGCCGGCTCACCGGGAGCTCGGTGTCGCCGACCCGAACGCTGCACCGGCCCGAGTCGATGTGCAGTTCCTCGATGTGCTTGACGGCGACCAGATGGCTGCGGTGCACCCGGACGAACCCGGCCGGGGCCCAGCGTTCCTCCAGCGTGGCGAGCGGGATGCGGACGAGGTGGCTGCCGTTCGCGGTGTGCAGCCGGGCGTAGTCGCCCTGGGCCTCCACGTAGACGACGTCGGCGCTGGAGACGAACCGGGTCACGCCGCCCAGCTCGACGGGGATGGTGTCGCTCTCGCCGGTCTCGGCGGGCACGTCGGACGAGACCGCCACGCGCCTGATGGCCTCGGCGAGCCGTTCGGGACGTACCGGTTTGAGCAGGTAGTCCTCGGCCTTGATCTCGAAGGCGTCCACCGCGTGCTCCTCGTACGCGGTGACGAACACGACCCGCGGCGGGTTGGCGAACTGCGACAGCAGCCGTCCGAGCACGACGCCGTCCAGCCCGCGCATGCGGATGTCGAGGAAGACGGCGTCGATCGGGCGGCCCTCGGCGATGCCGCGGTCCAGCAGGCGCAGCGCGGCCGCCCCGTCGCGCGCCGTCACCACCTCGCCGATGCGGGCGTCGGCGCGGAGCAGGTAGGACAGGTCCTCCAGCGCGGGTAGCTCGTCGTCCACCGCCAGGACGCGCAGCCCGGTCACACGTCACCCCTCACACCTCGAATGCATTAGACAGTGATGAAACCGGCACCAAACGTCAAGGCCGTCACGGCGGGGTCACAGGTGGGAGCAGGTGTGCGGGGAGACCGGCGGGGGTCAGCGGACCGAGACGCCGGGGTGGTACTTCGGCAGGCGCACGTTGACCTTGGTGCCCGCGCCCGTGCCGGTCTCGACGACCAGGCCGTACTCGTCGCCGTAGACCTGGCGGAGCCGTTCGTCGACGTTGGCCAGGCCGACGCCGCCGGTGGGGGCGATCTCGCCGGCCAGGATGCGGCGCAGCCGGTCGGGGTCCATGCCGAGGCCGTCGTCCTCGACGCTGATGCGGCACTCGGCGCCGGCGTCCTCGGCGATGATCGTGATGCGGCCGACGCCGTTGCGGCTCTCCAGGCCGTGCCGGACGGCGTTCTCGACCAGCGGCTGCAGGCACAGGAACGGCACCGCCACCGGCAGCACCTCGGGGGCGATGCGCAGGGTGACCTGCAGCTGGTCGCCGAACCTGGCGTGTTCGAGGGTGAGGTAACGCTCGATCGAGTGCAGCTCCTCGGCCAGCGTGGTGAACTCGCCGTGCCGCCGGAAGGAGTAGCGGGTGAAGTCGGCGAACTCCAGCAGCAGCTCGCGGGCGCGTTCGGGGTCCGTACGGACGAAGGAGGCGATCGTGGTGAGCGAGTTGTAGATGAAGTGCGGCGAGATCTGCGCGCGCAGGGCCCGGACCTCCGCCTCCATGAGCAGCGTGCGCGAGCGGTCGAGCTCGGCCAGCTCCAGCTGCGAGTTCACCCAGCCGGCCACCTCCTGCGCCGCCCTGACCAGGCCGGCCGAGGCGTTCTGCCCGTAGGCGGCCAGCGCGCCGACCAGGCGGTCGTCGGTGGTGAGCGGGACGACGACGGCGTGCCGGATCGGGCATTCGAGCAGCTCGCAGTCGATGGTGAGCACCTGGGTGCGGCCGTCCTGCAAGGTGGCGGCGGCGTGCTCGAACGCCTGGGCGGCGTGGTGGTCGCCGGCGCCGTCGTAGACGAGCAGGCGCTCGCGGTCGGTGATCGCGAGCGCGGCCGAGCCGAGCAGCGCGCGCAGGTGGCGGGAGGCGCGTTCGGCGCCCTCGGGGGTCAGGCCGGCCCGCAGCGGCGGCCCGGCCATGGAGGCGGTGTGCAAAGTCTCGAACGTGGCCCGCTCGGCCGGGCTGGTGCCCAGCTCGCGGCGGCCCCGCATGACGCGCCAGAGCACGATCGCGGGCACGCCCACCAGCACGGCCACGACGGCGACGCCGACCAGGTACTCCACGCGCCCCGAGCCTAGCGCCCGCCGCCGCCCGCCCCGCCGGCCCCCCTCACTCGGCCGCCAGCGCCTTGGCGACGGCCGCCGCGTAGGTCTCGGCCTCCTGCGCGGACTCGTAGGTGGTGCGCGGCCAGAAGAAGCCGCGCAGGCCGTCCTTACGGTTGCGCGGCACGACGTGCACGTGGAGGTGGGGCACGCTCTGGCTGACCCGGTTGTTCATCGCCACGAACGTGCCGGCCGCCGCCAGCCCCTCCTCCACGGCCCTGGCCATGGCCTGGACCCGGGAGAAGAACGGCCCGACGTCGGCGAGGTCGGCCAGCGTCTCGACGTGGAGCCGGGGCACGACGAGCACGTGCCCCTTGAAGACCGGGCGGGTGTCGAGGAAGGAGACGGCCACCTCGTCGGCGCTCACCACGTGGGCGGGACGCGCGCCGGCGATGATCTCGCAGAACAGGTCGGTGCTCACCGCCCGACCTTATCGGCGAAGGCCGTCCAGCTCGTCATGTTGGGCGCGGTCCACTCGGCGGGGGCGTGCAGGAAGTGCTCGCCGACGCGCTCGCGCAGCCGTCCGGGGACGTCGGCGACCTTGGCGCCCCTGCAGTGGTAGACCAGCCCGCCCGGCCGCTGCCCCATGGCCATCCAGGGCAGCCAGGGCGAGACCCGGCACCAGGAGAAGACCGCCGGCACGTCGGGCATGCCGGACTCGACGTCGGCGGCCGAGGCGAAGAACTGGAACAGTTCCAGCGCCCGATACGTGTCCCGAGCCGAGTTTTCCGGATATTTCGCGACAGGTAGCGGCGAAGGGTAGGAGAGGCGGATGTCGGCGTTGAAGACGACCTGCTCCCCCAACCGCGTCACCGGCACCGGATAGGCCCCGAGCCGCTGGTTGACCGGGTCGTTGAAGACGTGCTGCACCTCGACGGACCGCCCGGTGAGCGGGTTGTCCCACACGTCGACCGGTTCCCTGGTCCTCGGGTCGAGGTAGAGCGCCGCCTCCCTGGTCAGCAGCTCCCAGCCGCCGTCGGCCGGGCGAGCCCGCGCCACGTTCAGGCCCTCGAAGCCGAACAGGTGGTGGGGGCCGTCGTCGTCCTGCCAGCCGTAGACGTCGCCGGTCCAGCAGGAGATCGTCTCGGCGCCGTCGGCCGAGGCACGCACCCGGATGAAGTCCATGATCCGGAGCTTACCCCTTGTTTCGAGACAGCATGTTGCTATCTTTAGGGACATGGTGTCGCTAAATGAGCGGACCCGGCAGAGCTGGCTCCCGCTGATCGTGCTCGGCGTCGGGATGTCGATGATCATCATCGACGCGACGATCGTGAACGTCGCCGTCCCCGCGATCATGGACGATCTGGGGTTGTCGGCCACGGACGTCGAATGGGTGAACTCCATCTACTCCCTGGCCTTCGCCGCCCTGCTCATCCCCCTCGGCCGGACCGGCGACGTGCACGGCAGGCGCCGGATGTTCGCCGTCGGCCTGGTGGTGTTCCTGGCCGCGAGCATGCTGGCCGCCTCCGCGCCGAGCGGCGCGCTGCTCATCGCCGCCCGCGTCGTCCAGGGGGTCGGGGCTTCCATGGTGGTCCCGATGACGCTGGCGATCATCAACTCCCTCTACACGGGCTCCCGCCGGACGATCGCCTTCGCCGTCTGGGGCTCGATCATCGGCGGCATGGCCGCGCTCGGCCCGCTGCTCGGCGGCTGGGTGGTGACCGACTTCGGCTGGCGCTGGGCGTTCTGGGTGAACCTGCCGATCGGCCTGCTCGTGCTGCTCGGCACGGCCAGGGTGCCCGAGTCGAAGGACCCGGCGGCGGGCGGCTCGGACGTCCCCGGCGTGCTGCTGTCGGTGGTCGGCCCGGCCGCGCTGGTGTTCGGCCTGATCGAGGGCCAGCGCTACGGCTGGTTCACGCCGACCGGCGAGGCCACGCTGTTCGGGTGGGCCTGGCCGCTCGGCGGCGTCTCGCCGATCCCGTTCGCCTTCGGGCTCGCGGCGCTCGCGCTGGCCGCGCTGCTGCTGGTCGAGCGCTCGCGGACACGATCGGGCCGCCCGGTCGTGCTGGACCTGTCGCTGTTCGCCATCCCCTCCTTCCGGTACGGCGGCGCCGCCGCGATGATCATCAGTCTCGGCGAGTTCGGCCTGATCCTGGTGCTGCCGCTGTTCCTCCAGGCGGCCATGGGGTTCACCGCGTTCGCCACCGGCCTGATCATCGCCTCGCTGGCCGGGGGCACGTTCCTGGCGGGCGGCGTCGTCCCGCGGCTCGGCCTGGCGCCCAGGCTCATCGTGCGGCTGGGGCTCGTCCTGGAGGCCGTGGGCGCGATCGCGATCGGCCTGGCCGTCTCCCCCTCGCTCGGCCCGTGGACGCTGGTGCCCTGGCTCGTCCTGTACGGCGTCGGCGTCGGCTTCGCCTCGGCCCAGCTCCCGAACGTGATGCTCGCCGACGTGCCCGCCCGCCGCTCCGGCGTGGCCTCCGGGCTCCAGAGCACGATCCGCCAGCTCGGCGCCGCCGTCGGCATCGCGGTGCTGGGCGCCGTCCTGGTCACCGGCCTGGACGCGGCGATGGCCGAACGCCTGCCCGGCAAGCCCGCGCTCGGGCAGGCCGTACGGGAGAGCGCCGGCGCGGCCATCGCGGCGATCAGGGAGCCCGCCGACCACGCCGCCGCGGTGGCGGCGGGCGCCGACGCCACCCGCCGGGTCACGATCGTGACCGGCATCGTGCTGTTCGGCGGCGTCGGGGCGACGTTCCTGCTGCCCGATACTGGGAGGAGACGACGCGAGGAGGAGTGAGTCCGGTGCCGAGGATCAGCGCGGCCACGGTGGCCGACCATCGGGCCAGCCAGCACGCGGCCCTGCTGGCGGCCGCCATGGAGATCCTGGCGGCCGAGGGCCCGGCCGGGCTCACCCCCGCGGCCGTGGGCGCGCGGGTCGGGCTGGCCCGCTCCAGCGTCTACCGCTACTTCTCCGCCACCGCCGACATCCTGGCCCAGCTCGTGGAGGACGCGATCCCCCGCTGGGCCGACCGGCTCGTCACGGCCACCCGCGACGGCGGCCTGGAGGAGCGGGTGCGCGCCTTCGGCGCCGTGTCGCTGGCGTTCGTGACCAGCCCCGACCACGCGCTGCTGCGCGCGGTGGCCGCGGTCGACCTGCCCGCCGAGTGCCGCCACCGGCTCGACCAGCTGCACGAGACGATGATCGAGCCGCTGCGCGGCCTGCTCGCCGAGGCCGGGGAGCCGCATCCCGACCTGGTGGCCCACCTGGGGTGGAGCATCCTGGGCGAGGGCCGGCGCCGCCTTGCCGCGTGCGCCGACGCCGGCGCCGGCGCCGGCGCCGACGCCGAGATGATCACCGCGACCACCCTCGACGTGTTGTGCCGCGCCGTGCTCAGCGCACGGTGATCTCGAAGATCGCCTCGCCCGACTGCCGCCTGCTCTCCTCGTCGGGCGGCGTCGAGCTCCGGCCGCACCGCCAGCAGTCGCGCAGCGTGATCTCGGCGGTGCCCGGGCTCTTGGTGTTGAAGACGAAGTAGGCGGTGCCGCCGCTGCCGGGGCCCTGACCCGCGCTCTTCCGCTCCTCGCTGATGTAGGAGGCCACCCTGGCGTCGGGCACCGCCGCCAGCCGCCAGTTGTCGCCCACCGAGGGGTTGTCCGGGACGGCCAGTGAGAACCGCTGCCCGGGGCGCAGCTCGGCGTGTACGGTCGTGCCCTTGGCGCCCTTGACGACGGTGCCGAAGTCGCTGACCGCCGAGCCGCCGCCGCAGCCGGCCACCAGGCCCGAGGCCACCAGGGCGAGTGCGGCGACGACGGCCTTTCCACGCTTCACTCGGGAAGGCTATCCTCCTTCGGCGGATCCCGGGGCTCCACGTACGGCTCCTGCCCGACGGGCTCGCCCTCGGCGATCTGGCGTTCCCTGATCAGCTCGGCGTCCAGCTCGGCGCCCAGCAGCAGGGCCATGTTCGACAACCACAGCCAGATCAGGAACACCACGACGCCGGCCAGCGTGCCGTAGGTCTTGCCGTAGGACCCGAAGTGGGCCACGTACAGGGCGAAGCCGCCGGAGACCACGACCCAGAGCACCACCGCGAGCAGCCCGCCGGGGGTGATCCAGCGCACGCCGGGCTGGCGCACGTTCGGCGCGGCCCAGTAGAGCACCATGATCAGCCCGGTCGCGACGAGCGCGAGCACCGGCCATTTCAGGATGTCCCAGGCGGTCACCAGCGCGCTGCCCACGCCGAGCGCCCTGCCGACGCTCCTGGCCAGGTCGCCGGTCAGCGCGACGGAGATCGCGCCGAGCGCCAGCAGCACGGTGGCCAGCACGGTGAGCCCGATCCGGAGCGGGGTCACCTTCCAGAACGGACGCCCCTCGTCGATGTCGTAGATGGTGTTGCCGGCCCGGATGAACGCGCCGATGTAGCCCGACGCCGACCAGAGCGCGACCAGCAGGCCGACGATCGCGACCAGGCCGGCCGAGGCCGCGTTCTCCTGGACCGATCGCACACCCGTGACGATCAGGGAGCGCACCTCGTCGGGCGCCAGCACCACGAGGTTGCCGACCAGGGTGGCGGTGTCGCGCCTGCCGAGCAGGCCGAACACCGACACCAGCACGATCAGCGCCGGGAAGATGGACAGGACGGCGTAGTAGGTGAGCGCTGCCGCGAGGTCCTGGACGCCGTCGTTGCGGAACTCGACGACGGTGCGTTTGAGCACGCTCCACCAGGCCCTGCGCGGCAGTTCCGCAGGTCTTTCGGGGGAACGCACGCCTACTTCGCCCTGTTGCGCTTCCTGAGGCGCCTGACGACGAGGGCCGTCACCGCCGCCGCCGCGGCCAGCAGCAGCACGGGACGCTTGCGTGCCCCGGTGGCGGCGTCCTTGACCTGGTGGGGCGTGGCCTCGCGGACCTTGCCCGCGACCTCGCCGGCCATGCCCTTGGCCGTGCCGGTCACCTCGGCGGCCTTGCCCTTGGCCACGCCGGTCATCTCGGCGACCTTGCCCTTGGCCGTGCCCGCCGCCTCGGTGGCCCGGCCCTTGAGGTCGGCCTTGTGGGCCAGGGCGCTGACCGTGTCGCCCAGTTCGTTCCTGGTTTCCTTGATGCTTTTTCGCACGTCGTCCTCTTCCTCTTCCTCGTCGTCCTCGCCGCGGCCTCCGGCCAACGACTCCTCCTCGACCGCGCGGCTCTCCACCGCCTCGGTCCGGTCGTCGGGCACGGGGGGCTCGGGGATGAAGGTCTCGTGCTCCTGCCGGGCCAGCTCGGCCCGTTCGGCGTTCTCCGCAGCCCCCGGTCTCGTCGGAGGCACGTTGATCGACTCGCGTTCGGTCGGCGTGCCGACGGTCGCCCTGCGGGCGCCCACGTCACCGGCGTGCTGCTCGCTGTATCCGGGGTCCGTCTCGCTCATCGGCGTGCCCTCTCCTTGACCATGTCGATATCGGCCTTGACGCTCGCGATGGTCTCTTCGGGGACCGGCGGCGTGGCCTGTTTCACCTGGTTCTTTCCGGTCAGGCCGAGCAGGGCGGCGGCGATGAGCAGGACCGCCCCCACGATCGCGGCGGCCGCCCACCCGGGCATGACCAGAGCGAGGAGCAGGACGACGGCGGTCACCAGCGCGGCACCGCCGAAGAACGCGGCCATCCCGGCCGCGCCGAACAGCCCCGCGCCGAACCCCGCCCGCCTGCCCTTCTCCGCGAGCTCCAGCCTGGCCAGGCGCAGCTCGTCCTTGACGAGCCTGGAGACCTGGTCGGACAGATCACTGACCAGCTTGTGGGTATCGTTCACGACGTCGCCTCCTCCGCTGAGCAAGGCGACTACCCAGCTGACCGCCTGTTATTACCTCTTGGCGGCCTTCAGCAGGAACCGGAGGACGGACGCCACCGGCGACTTGGGCGCCTCGCACCAGTTGTCAGGCTGCTTCGGCTTGCTCCACGGTGAGGGGAGCTCGCACGAGGGAGCCTGCGGCTCAGGCCGCTCACACCACGATCCGGGAGTGTTCATACTTCGATGGTACGACTTGCGGCCCGGCCCGCAGAAGACTCGCGGACCGGTCGCTCCGGGCCGGCGGTAACCTGCCGGGGTGCTGGTACACGGGGTGTGGGCGGGTGACGGGCTCGCCTTCTGGGGAGAGGTTCCCGATCGGGCCGCCGCCGTGTCCCGTGGGGCGGGCGAGCGGCCCCATCCGTTCGCCGCGTCCCCGGCCGAGCTGCCCGGCGCGCCGGGGCTCGGGGTGGGCGGGCCGCCGTCCAGGGTGCTGGAGCTGCTGCTGCCGGGGTCGGCCAAGGGGCCGCTGCCCTCGCCGGAGACGGGGCTGCTGACGGAGGTGGCCAGGCCGCGGCTGCTGCCGTGGCGGGTGCCCGCGGTCGTGCTGCCGCCCGCCGAGGCCCTACGTGCGCTGGACGGCCGGCCGGGCGACGCCACCGCCACCGTCCGCCACTGGGCCGCCGTCGCCGCACTCGCCCGCGACCTGGCCGGCCGCGGCCGGGTCGTCCCCCAGCTCGTGCCCGCGCCCGATGCCGACGGCGCCGCGCTGGCCCTGTGGCGGCCCGTGCTGACCGGGGCCGACGCCGCCTACTTCCGTGACCTGGCCCTGGCCATGCCGCCCGCCTGCCGCACCTGGGCCGCCGAGCGCCCGGCCGCCGGGGTGCAGCTCCAGGCGCTGGAGGCGTTCACCGACGCGCTCGTCCGGCAGGCCGTCACCACTCCCCTGGCCGCCGCCCCCACGACGCCGCGGGAACGGTGGCTGGCCGCGCTGACCGGCGACCCGGCCTGCCCCGACGACCCCGGGCTGCGCGAGGAGCTGGACCGCTGGCGGGCGGCCGTCATGGCGGCCGAGGGCGCCACCCGCGTCTGCTTCCGCCTGCTCGAACCGGCCGCCGGCGACGACTGGCGGGTCGAGCTGGCGTTGCAGGCCGCCGACGACCCCAGCCTGTACATCCCGGCCGCCCGCGTCTGGAGCGGCGAGAAGGGCCTGCCCGGCCGGCCGGAACGCGAGCTGCTGGCCGGGCTCGGCCGGGCCGTGCGGCTCTACCCCGAGCTGGACCGGGCCCTGCGCGTGCCGGAACCGAGCGAGCTGGCGCTCGACACGGCGGGTGCGTTCGGCTTCCTGCGCCAGGCCGCGCCGCTGCTCCAGGCGGCCGGGTTCGGGGTGCAGCTGCCGCGCTGGGCGGGCCGTACGCGGCTCGGGCTCAAGCTCACCACCAGGACCAAGCCGCAGACGGCGGCCGTCAGCCAGGGCTTCGGGCTGCGTGAGCTGGTCGACTTCCGCGTCGACCTGGCGGTGGGCGAGGAGACGATCGGCGAGGCGGAGCTGGCCGAGCTGGCCAGGCTCAAGGTGCCGCTGGTCCGGGTCCGCGGCCAGTGGGTGGAGCTGGACGACCGGCAGCTCAAGGCGGCGCTGCGGGCGGTGGAGGGGGTGCGCGCGGGCGAGGCGGCGGCGGCCGACCTGCTGCGTCACGTCATCCAGGGCGACGACGAGCTGCCGTTGCTGGCGGTCGACGCCGACGGCGTGCTCGGCGACCTGCTGTCGGGCCAGGCCGAGCGGCGGCTCACCCCGCTCGCGACCCCGCCGGGCCTGGACGCCGTGCTGCGGCCCTACCAGGAGCGCGGCCTGGCGTGGCTGAGCTTCCTGTCGGAGCTGGGTCTCGGCGGGGTGCTCGCCGACGACATGGGCCTGGGCAAGACGGTCACGACGCTGGCGCTGCTCGTCCACGAGCGGGCCGCCGCGCCGACGCTGCTGGTCTGCCCGATGTCGCTGGTGGGCAACTGGCAGCGGGAGGCGGCCAGGTTCGCCCCGGGGCTGCGTGTGTACGTCCACCACGGTTCGGGCCGGGACGCCGCCCGCATCGCGGAGGCCGACCTGGTGATCACCACGTACGGCACCGCCCACCGCGACCTGGAGACCCTGCGGGAGCACGAGTGGCGCCGGGTGGTGTGCGACGAGGCCCAGGCGATCAAGAACAGCGGCACCCTCCAGGCCCGCGCCGTCCGGTCGATCCCCACCGGCACCCGGCTGGCCCTGACCGGCACGCCGGTCGAGAACCACCTCGCCGAGCTCTGGTCGATCATGGAGTTCGCCAATCCCGGCCTGCTCGGACCGCGGGCCCGCTTCCGCACCCGGTTCCAGGAGCCCATCGAGGCCCACCAGGACGAGCAGGCCGCCGATGCGCTGAAGCGGGCGACGGGCCCGTTCATCCTGCGCCGCCTCAAGACCGACCGGTCCGTCATCTCCGACCTGCCGGAGAAGATCGAGATCAAGGAGTGGTGCCCGCTCACCCCCGAGCAGGCCACGCTCTACCAGGCCGTCGTGGACGACATGCTGGCCCGGATCGACGACAGCGAGGGCGTCGAGCGGCGCGGCCTGGTGCTGTCGGCCATGGCCAGGCTCAAGCAGGTCTGCAACCACCCGGCCCACCTGCTCAAGGACGGCTCCCGCCTGGCCGGCCGGTCGGGCAAGCTGGCCCGGCTGGAGCAACTGGCCGAGGAGGTCCTGGCCGAGGGCGAGAAGGCGCTGCTGTTCACGCAGTACGCCGAGTTCGGGACGATGCTCCAGCCCTACCTCGCCCAGCGGCTCGGCCGCCCGGTCCTGTGGCTGCACGGCGGCCTGCCCAAGAAGACCCGCGACCGTCTGGTCGAGCGTTTCCAGCACGACCGGGAGCCGATGTTGTTCCTGCTGTCGCTCAAGGCGGCCGGCGTCGGGCTCAACCTGACGGCGGCGAGCCACGTGATCCACGTCGACCGCTGGTGGAACCCGGCCGTGGAGGACCAGGCCACCGACCGGGCCTTCCGCATCGGCCAGCGCAGGAACGTCCAGGTGCGCAAGCTGATCTGCGCGGGCACCCTCGAAGAGCGCGTCGACCAGATGATCGAGCGCAAGAAGGCGCTGGCCGAGCGGGTGGTCGGCGCCGGCGAGGAGTGGCTGACCGAGCTGTCCACCGACGAGCTGCGCGAGGTGTTCCGCCTCACGGGAGGGTCCTGACCATGCCCGACTGGTACGACGGCGGCGGCCCCATCGAGGTCGAGGGCGGCCTGCGGGCCCGGTCGCGGCGCGGCAGCATCGGCTCGGCCTGGTGGTCCAGGCGCTTCGTCGACATCCTGGAACGCGTCTGCGACAAGGGCCGCCTGTCCCGCGGCCGCGCCTACGCCCGCAAGGGCCAGGTGCTCTCGATCGACCTGTCGGCGGGGCTGGTCCGGGCGTCCGTGCAGGGGTCGCGGCCGGCGCCGTACGACGTCGTGGTCAGGATCGGCGTCCACGGCGAGGACGTGTGGGCGCGGCTGGAGGAGGCCGTCGCGGCGCAGGCCGTCCACCGGGCCAGGCTGCTGGCCGGGGAGATGCCGGTCGAGATCGAGGAGCTGTTCGCCGCCCATGGCGTCGACCTGTTCCCGCGCGACCTGGACATGGAGTGCTCGTGCCCCGACTGGGGGTTCCCGTGCAAGCACCTGTCGGCCGTGCTCTACCTGCTGGCCGAGTCGTTCGACGACGACCCTTTCCTGGTGCTGGCCTGGCGCGGGCGCACCCGCGAGCAGCTGCTCGGCTCGCTGGCCGACGACCCGCCCGCGCCCGATCCGCTGGAGGTGGCCGACGTGCCGTTCGCCGACCGGCTGGCCGACTTCTACGCCCCCGGCGCCACCGCGCACCGTCCGGAACGCCGCCCCGCCGCGGCCGCCGCCGACCTGCTGCCGCGGGTCTTCCCGCCGCCCGCCGGCCTGGCGGACGCGCTCGCCCCCGCCTACCGGGCGCTGGGCGAGGGCTGAGGTCAGTTGTCCTCGAAGGAGTCGGGGACCATCACGCGCACGCCGTTGGGCACCACGCGCAGCGTGATCGGGGTGCGCAGGCGCACCTCGCCGTCGACGTCGGCGGCCATCGGCGGGTCGGTCTCCAGCAACATCTCCCGGCCGACCACGAACGGGCCGCCCGCCAGGCTGCGCCAGCGGCCGGTGGTCGCCCGCAGCAGCGTCTCGCCGAGCAGGCGCAGCTTCTTGCCAGAGCCGAGCTGGTAGGCCACCAGCATGCCGTTGTCGATGCTGATGTCCCTGGCCACCTGCCAGCCGCCGTGGAAGCGGCCGTTGGCGATGTTGAGCTGGTGGGTGAGCAGCTCGTGGCGCTGGCCCTCGACGGTGATGTAGGCCCGGAAGGGCCGGTGGCCCGGCAGGACGGTCAGCGCGGTCATCGGGTAGGCCGGACGGCCCACGATGCGCTTGAGCCACGGCTTGACCCGGCCGGCCACCTCGACCGAGACGCCGAAGCTGGCCAGGTTGGCGAAGGGCCGGTCGCCGGCCATGCCGAGGTCGATGTCGGCGACCTTGCCGGTGGAGAACACCCGGATGGCGCCGGCCAGGTCGAGCGGCAGCCCGAGGCTCCTGGCGAAGTTGTTGGTGGTGCCGAGCGGCAACACGCCGAGCGCCACGTCGCGGTGGGCGACGTGGCGCACGGCCGAGGAGAGGGTGCCGTCGCCGCCGCCCACGATCAGCAGGTCGGGGTTGGTGGCGAGGGCGGTGTCGAGCAGGTCGCGCAGCCGCTTGGGGTTGTAGACCGACAGCTCGGCCAGCGGCTCGAACCCCAGGTTGTGCAGCTGCTCGATGACCTCGAAGTAGTGGTGGCGGCCGCGGCGTGAGCGAGTGTTCACCACCACCGCCACCCGGCGATCCCGCCGGATCGCCTCAGTGTGCTCGATCTTGGTGCGCAGTTCGCTCATGGTCATCAATCGTAGGCGCTGTATCCGCCGCTCAGTGCTGGATCGAGGGCCGCCGGAGACCCGGCGGCCCTCCTCACGCTACTTCTTCGGCGGGACGACCTGGACGATGGCGCCCAGGTTGCCCGGCAGCGGGCTGATCAGCTTGAACTGCACGCCCAGCGCCTTGCCCTCGTCGCCGGGGTTGCCCGAGCCGGCGACGTGGCCGTTGCCGAGGTCGGTCCCGTACAGCTCGGTGGCGGGGGTGCCGTCCAGGTGCACCACGCGGGTGCTGTACGGCTGGTCGCCCTTGCTCGGCACCACCGTGGAGGCGTCGAAGTCACGGTAGTAGAGCGAGCCGTTCTGCAGCTCGAAGCCCGGAACCCAGGTCTTCGCGTCGGTGAAGTTCGGCACGCCCTTGAGCGCGGGGACGTTGGTGCAGTACTCGCTGAACGGCTCGTCCGGCGCCTCCAGGCACTCCTTCAGCGGGTAGGTCTTGTTGAAGGAGAACGCCGCGTTCGAGGACTGCGTACGGCCTTCCAGGTTCTTGTGCCTGGTCGGGTCCTTCTCGGCGGCGGTGCCGGTGCGGCGCAGCGGGTCGTAGTGCGAGTCCACGACCAGCAGGCTGCCCTTGGAGCCGATGCTCGGCGGCAGGGTCAGGTTGTTGACCACCGAGTTGTTGGTGAAGGTCGAGTCGCGGTACCAGACCAGCAGGCCGGGCGCGTTGTACTTGACCTTCTCGACCTTCCACGCCCCGTCGCGGGAGTAGTTGGTGTCGTAGGCGTACTGCAGGCCCTTGTCGAAGCCGTCGAAGTTGCGCCACTCGGCGAGGTAGAAGCGGGAGATCTCGCGCGAGCCGTTGTTGACGGTCCAGCCCTGGCCGCTGGTGTTGGTGAACGTGCCGCCGGTGGCCTTCCAGCCGTTGTCGCCGTTCTCGACGTCGTCGCTCCAGACGGCGGTGCCGCCGTTGGTGAGCGAGAAGTCGTCGGCGTGCCAGCCGCGCGGCTCGAAGGCGGCGTCGGTGTTGTAGGTCAGGCGCAGCTTGATCGACTGCCCGGCGTACGGCGTCAGGTTGACGTAGTCGTGCCGCCACTGGCCGCCGGTGTCACCGGTGAGCCCGTACTTCTTGTTGCCGAACGTCTTGAGGTTCTTGTTCGGGTCGGGGTAGCCGTCGGGGGTGCTGACCTCGGTGCCGGCCTCGTCGTAGACCTTGAGCTGGGTCCACGTCTGGCCGCCGTCGGTCGAGACCTCCACGAAGCCGAAGTCCCAGTCCTGCTCGATCTCGTAGTTGTTCCACATCCAGAACCGCACGTCGGAGCCCGCGGGCACCGGGACGTCGCGGGTCAGGGTCTGGTTGGCCCAGTCCTGGTCCAGGTTGGACCACCAGGCCTTGGTGCCGCTGTGCGGGTCGATCATCTTCAGCGGCGTGGAGGCCAGGTTCACCCGGACGCCGTCCTCGGTGAGCTTGGGCGTGCGCGAGGACTGCCCGACCGTGACGAGCCTGCTGGCGTCACCCGGGTTGAACGTCTTCGGGTTGGCCCAGCCGAGCACCCACTTGTCCCACAGGCCCATGTGCGTGGGCATGGACTGGAAGATGGGGCCGGAGTGGGAGCCGCTGGACATCAGGTCCCAGAAGTCCACCGCGGAGCTGGCCTGGCCGCTGGTGTCGTACAGGTCGGGCAGGCCGAGGTCGTGGCCGTACTCGTGGGCGAAGACGCCGACGCCGGAGTCCTCGGGCTGCACGATGTAGTTGGAGATCTTCTTGTCGCTGCCGGGGATCTTGTAGCCGCCCGCGACCGCGCTGGAGTGCGCCCAGATGGCGTAGGTGCCCTCGGCGCCGCCGTCGGAGGACTTGTCCTTGCCGGCGTGCACCATCACCAGGTGGTCGATGACGCCGTCGGGCTCGTTGAAGTTGCCGTCGCCGTCGGAGTCGGCCACGTCCTCCAGGTCGTAGTCCGCCCACGGGAAGTTCGGCTGGGCCGCGGCCAGGGCGTTGACCGTGTCGATGGCGAGCTGGCCCGCGCCGGTCGGGTTGCTGGGGTGACCCGACATGTCCTGCGGCTGGCCGCCACAGGCCGCGGCGCCGTAGTACGCCTCGGAGTGCGGGGCCTTGATCCAGCCGACCGCCGAGCCGGTGACGGAGTAGGCGCCCTTGGACAGCTCCTCGTACATCTTCTTCATCGTGAAGCCGGAGATGTCGATGCCGGGCTTGCCGTCGCGCGGGTCCTTCAGGTCCTTGCGCACGCGCTCGGTGATGCCCTTGTCGCTGTAGAGCATCTTGTTGAAGTGGTCGGTGCTGAAGTCCTTCAGCCAGAAGGAGTTGTTGTCCTTCTGCGGCAGCGTCGCCGGGTCGGGGATGTTGTTGTGCAGCGGGCCGTTCTTGAGCGTGCCCGGCGGCTCGACCACGCAGTCGTCCGGCGGGCTGTCGGTGGTGCGCAGCCGGTTGAAGCCGGAGAAGTCGTCGTTCGCCTGCTCGTTGAACTCGACCAGGACGGTGAGGAGCTTGGCGGTCTTGACCTGCTTGGAGTTCTTGAAGATCCATTCAGCCGGGTTGCGGCCGGTCCTGATCGCCTGGTTCTCGCGGGCGGCGAGGACGCGGGCCGCGGCGGGGTTCCCGCTGACGAACTTCCTGTCGAACTTCTCCGCCGGTGAGAGCGAACGGGCCTTGCCCTTGTTCAGGCCGGGTTCCTGCGGCTCCTTCTCGACCCGCGGGGGCGCGTAGTTGATGTAGTAGTCCGCCGCCGAGGGCTGGTAGCTGGCCACTGACGTGGCCTGGGCCGCCGGGACGGTCAGCGCGGCGCCGAGGAGGGCGACCGCCGGGAACACGACTAACAGGCGCTTTGAGCTTGGCACCAGGTACCCTCTCTGCCCGGGGTCGCCGGGCGCATGGCCATAGGGTGTGCAATGCCGGACGCTAGAGGGTGGATAAACGGGTCGTAAAGTACGTTGTTGAAATGTGATCAAACTACGACATTTTGACCAACAGAATTGCCGCGGCGGCGTCGCCCGCAATGGCCTCGCATAAACGGAACAACGCGATCTTGAAACGCCGGATCCCCCGGAGGGTCAGTCGGTGGCGAGCACCGGCGGCGGCTGCTCGGGGCCGGTGTCCGGCTCCACCGCGGGCGTCGCGTCCTCGTGCGGGTAGTGCAGGTCGAACGCGGGCCGCTCGGAGCGGATCGGCGGCATGCTGGTGAAGTTGTGCCGCGGCGGCGGGCAGGAGGTCGCCCACTCCAGCGAGTTGCCGTAGCCCCAGGGGTCGTCGAGCGTGACCCTGGGCGCGTGCCTGGCCGTCTTGTACACGTTGTAGAGGAACGGCAGCGTCGAGGCGCCGAGCAGGAACGCCCCGGCCGAGGAGATCTCGTTGAGCGCGGTGAAGCCGTCGGCCGGGCTGTAGTCGGCGTACCGGCGCGGCATGCCGAGCTGGCCGAGCCAGTGCTGGACGAGGAACGTGGTGTGGAAGCCGGCGAACAACGTCCAGAAGTGCACCTTGCCGAGCCGGTCGTCCAGCATCTTGCCGGTCATCTTCGGCCACCAGAAGTAGAAGCCGGCGAACATGGCGAACACGACCGTGCCGAAGACCACGTAGTGGAAGTGGGCGACGACGAAGTAGGTGTCGCTGATCTGGAAGTCCAGCGGCGGCGAGGCCAGGATGACGCCGGTCAGCCCGCCGAGCAGGAACGTGACCAGGAACCCGACCGCGAACAACATCGGCGTCTCGAACGACAGATGGCCGCGCCACATCGTGCCGATCCAGTTGAAGAACTTCACCCCGGTCGGCACCGCGATGAGGAACGTCATGAACGAGAAGAACGGCAGCAGCACCTGCCCGGTCGCGAACATGTGGTGCGCCCACACGGTCATCGACAGCCCGGCGATGGCGATGGTGGCCCCGATCAGGCTCATGTAGCCGAAGATCGGCTTGCGGCTGAACACCGGGATCACCTCGGTGATGATCCCGAAGAACGGCAGCGCGATGATGTAGACCTCGGGATGGCCGAAGAACCAGAACAGGTGCTGCCACAGCAGCGGCCCGCCGTTCGCGCCGTCGAAGACGTGCGTGCCGAGCTTGCGGTCCGACTCCAGCACCAGCAGCGCGGCGGCCAGCACGGGGAAGGCCATCAGCACGAGCATGCTGGTCAGCAGCACGTTCCAGGTGAACAGCGGCAGGCGGAACATGGTCATGCCCGGGGCGCGCATGCCGATGATCGTGGAGATGAAGTTGACCGCGCCGAGGATCGTGCCGAGGCCGGACATCACCAGGCCCATGATCCACAGGTCGCCGCCGACCTGCGGCGAGTGGATGGCCGACGACAGCGGCGTGTAGGCGAACCAGCCGAAGTCGGCGGCCCCGCCCGGGGTGAGGAAGCCCGCCAGCACCATGAGCCCGCCGAACAGGAACAGCCAGTACGCCACCGCGTTCAGCCGGGGGAAGGCCACGTCGGGCGCGCCGATCTGCAGCGGCATGACCACGTTGGCGAACCCGGCGAACAGCGGCGTGGCGAACAGCAGCAGCATCACCGTGCCGTGGATGGTGAACAGCTGGTTGTACTGCTGCTGGCTGAGCACCTGCATGCCGGGCTGCGCCAGCTCGGCCCTGATCAGCATGGCCATGACGCCCGCGACGAGGAAGAAGCCGAAGGAGGTGATCAGGTAGAGGTACCCGATGACCTTGTGGTCGGTCGTCGAGAGCCAGGAGGCGATGACGGTCCCGGTACGGCGGCGCCTGACCTGCTCGATCGAGGTCTGCCGAACAGTCGCCACGGCTGCTCCCTCCTTCGCGGAGTTGTGCCTGCCCGATGTCCTCCATTCCACTCCGGCGATCGCCGGACGGGAAGCGCTTCTTTAGAACGTCTTTGAACCGGTGTCCCACATGCCGGGCGATTACCGGACCCCTGGTGGATTTCTTCTATCCTTTGGACCGAACCGACTCGGAGGAGAGATCTCGTGACCGCACAGAGTGACTACGCCGCCCTCGTCCAGCGGGGGCTCTCGCTCGACCTCACCCGGGGCAAGCCGTCACCGCGCCAGCTCGATCTCTCCGACGGCATGCTCAAGCTGCCCACCTCCGTCAAGGCCGCCGACGGCACCGACGGCCGCAACTACGGCAACCTCCAGGGCCTGCCCGAGCTGCGCGAGATCTTCGCGCCGCTGGTCCAGGTGCCCGCCGGGCAGCTCGTCGTGGGCGGCAACTCCAGCCTGACGCTGATGCACGACACGATCGTGCACGCGCTGCTGTCGAAGGTGCCGGGGGCCGAGCGCCGCTGGGTCGAGGAGCCGGAGATCACGTTCCTGTGCCCGGTGCCCGGCTATGACCGGCATTTCACCATCTGCGAGCGGCTCGGCATCAAGATGACGGCCGTCCCGATGAACGCCGACGGCCCGGACATGGACGTCGTGGAGCGCCTGGTCGCCGCGGACCCGGCGGTCAAGGGCATCTGGTGCGTGCCGAAGTACAGCAACCCGTCCGGCGTCACCTACAGCGACGAGACCGTGCGCAGGCTGGCCGCCATGCCGACGGCCGCCCCCGACTTCCGGATCATGTGGGACAACGCCTACGCCGTCCACCACCTCACCGACACGCCGGACGAGCTGGCCGACCTGCTCGCGCTGGCGGCCGAGCACGGCAACGCCGACCGCGTGTTCGTCTACGCCTCCACCTCGAAGGTGACGTACGCGGGCTCGGGCGTGTCGTTCTTCGGCTCCTCGCCGGCGAACGTGGAGTGGTTCCTCGCCAACACCGCCAAGCAGTCCATCGGCCCCGACAAGCTCAACCAGCTCCGGCACGTGGAGTTCCTGCGCGACGCCGCGGGCGTGGCCGCGCACATGCGGCGGCACGCCGAGCTGATCGGGCCGAAGTTCGAGCTGGTCGACAAGGTGCTGACCGAGCGGCTCGGCGGCCTGGCCACCTGGACCAGCCCGCGCGGCGGCTACTTCATCAGCCTGGAGGTGCCGCACGCCGCCGAGGTCGTGGCCAGGGCCAAGGCCGCGGGCATCGCGCTCACCCCGGCCGGCGCCACCCACCCCTACGGCCAGGACCCGGCCGACCGCACGATCCGCATCGCCCCCACCTTCCCCGAGCTGGACGAGCTGGAGCAGGCCATCGAGGGCCTGGCCGTCTGCGTCCGCCTGGTGGCGGAGGAGCGCGGCTAGATCGCCCGGCCCCGGAAGCCGAAGATGTACTCGCGCGTCTCGCCCGGATGGAACGAGACGCCGACCCCCGGCTCGAACGCGACGTTGTCGCGGGCGCAGTAGTACAGCCGTTCCCACACGGCCAGCGCCTTCTCCCGGGCCGGGGCCTCGGCGTGGTCGCGCCTGCGGGCGCCGCGCGCGCCGAGCACGAACAGCAGCCCGAGCCCCCAGAACAGCCCGGTGAGGCAGAACGGCGCGAGCAGCACCTCGCTCCACTGCGAGTCCTTGCCCATCGCGATCACCAGCGACACGACGAGGTGCACCAGGGCCGCCACGCCGAGCATGATCCACCCCTGGTTCCTGGCCCAGGGCGTGTAGTGGCGGCTGGGGAACGACATCCACACCGCGAGCTGCGTACGGCTCATGACGTGCTTCGACGCGCCCATCGACGGCGCTGTCGGCAGGTCGGCGACCTCGCGCTGGCCGGGCAGCCTGACCCTTCCGATCCGGTATGTCGTCCCCGAGGCGACCGCGCCCGGAACCGAGACGAGCTGGTCAGCCTGCGTACATACCGGGCACCTGACTTCCACCCAGGGCAGTCTGGCCTTAAGGAACGGTCCGCGCAAACCGTAAGGTGCAGGTGTGAGACCGATTGATGCCCTGGTGAACTCGCTGTCCGAAGCTCGCGTGCTGACCGACCCGGACGTGATCGACTCCTACGCCCGCGACCGCACGTTCGTCGAGCCGGGCAAGCCGCTCGGCGTGGTGCTCGCCGCCTCGCGCGAGGACGTGGTGACGACCCTGCGGTGGGCCACCGAGCACCGGGTGCCGGTCGTGCCGCGCGGCGCCGGCACGGGCCTGGCGGGCGCGGCCACCGCCGGCGACGGGACGATCGTGTTGTCGCTGGCCAGGATGACGGCCATCAGGGAGCTCTCGCCCGCCGACGAGATCGCCGTGGTGGAGCCGGGCGTCATCACCGCCGACCTCGACCGCGCCGCCCGCGAGCACGGGCTGATGTACGCGCCGGACCCCTCGTCGTACGAGATCTCCACGATCGGCGGGAACCTGGCCACCAACGCCGGCGGCCTGCGCTGCGTGAAGTACGGCGTCACCAGGGACGCCACGCTCGGCCTTGAGGTCGTGCTGGCCGACGGGCGGATCCTGAACACCGGCCGGCGCACGATGAAGGGCGTCACCGGCTACGACCTGACCGGGCTGTTCGTCGGCTCGGAGGGCACGCTGGGCGTGATCACCGCGGCCACCGTGCGGCTGCGGCGGGCGCCGGCCGCGCCGCCGGCGACGTTCGCCGCCGAGTTCGGCTCGCTGCGCGAGGCGGGCGCGGCCGTGTCGGCGATCATGGCCGCGGGCTGCCAGCCCTCGCTGATGGAGCTGCTGGACCGGGCCACGCTGGAGGCCATCGACGACTGGCGCAACATCGGGCTGGAACCGGCCACGCAGGCCATGCTGATCGGCCAGTCCGACGCCACCGACGGCCAGGCCGTGGCCGCCCGCATGGAACGGCTCTGCCTGGACAACGGCGCCTCGTTCGTGGCCGTCTCCACCAACCCGCAGGAGACCGAGGAGCTGGTCGGGCTGCGCAGGATGGCCTACCAGGCCAAGGAGCGGCTGGGGGCGTGCCTGGTCGAGGACGTGTGCGTGCCGCGCTCGGCGCTGCCCGAGATGATCACGGCGATCGAGGCGGCGGCGGTCCGGCACGGCGTGCGGATCTGCACGGTCGCCCATGCCGGTGACGGCAACCTGCACCCGGTCTTCATCTTCGAGCACGGCACCGCCGAGCCGCCCGCGCAGGTGTGGGCCGCGGCCGACGAGGTGTTCCGGCACGCGTTGTCGCTCGGCGGCACGCTGACCGGCGAGCACGGCGTGGGCGTGCTGAAGCGGCGCTGGCTGGGGCTGGAGTCCGGGCCGGTGGCGGCCGAGGTGCAGCAGGGCATCAAGGCGGTCTTCGACCCGCTGGGCATCATGAATCCGGGCAAGGCCATCTGAATTTGCCAAGCCGTGACCTTGGGCTCCGGCGCGGACACGACCTGCGACGAAACACTGACATGTCCCGTCAAAAGGTGGACTTAGTTAGAGGTCCGGCAGACGCCCCACATGTCACGCTGGTAGCGTTTTGCCCCATCTGTTGGTTGTGATGGGGGTCTCACGTGAATCAGTTCCAGCCGCTGGCGGCGGACGACCCGCGGCGGCTGGGGGCGTACGACATCGTCGCCCGGCTCGGCGAGGGTGGTCAAGGTGTCGTTTATCTGGGCAAGAGTGACTCAGGTGACCAGGTCGCCGTCAAGCTGCTGCACAACGCCCTCGTGGCCGACGCCGACGCGCGGACCAGGTTCCTGCGCGAGGTGGCGGTGGCGCAGCGGGTCGCCCGGTTCTGCACCGCGCCCGTCCTCCACGCCGACCTGGACGGGAGCCGCCCGTACATCGTGAGCGAGTACGTGCCCGGCCCCTCGCTGCGCGAGCTCGTCATCAACGAGGGCCCGCGGCGGGGCGCGGCGCTGGAACGGCTCGCGATCAGCACGGCCACCGCGCTGGCGGCCATCCACCGGGCCGGGATCCTGCACCGCGACTTCAAGCCCGCGAACGTGCTCATGGGCCCCGAGGGGCCGGTCGTGATCGACTTCGGCATCGCCCGCGCGCTGGACTCCCCCGGCGCGACGGCCACGGGGATGGCGATGGGGACGCCGTCGTACCTGGCGCCGGAGCAGCTCAGCGGGGCCGCCGTGTCCGAGGCCGCCGACGTCTTCGCGTGGGGCGTCACGATGGTGTACGCGGCCACCGGCAAGCCGGCGTTCGGGGCCGACTCGATCCCCGTGGTGATGAACCGCATCCTGAACGAGGAGCCGCAGCTCGGCGGGATGGAGGGCGAGCTCGCCGCACTGGTCGGCCTGTGCCTGTCGAAGGACCCGGCGCAGCGGCCGAGCGCCGACGAGCTGATCGTCCGGCTCACGGGCCAGCCCGCTCCCAAGGCCGCCATCGAGCCGGTCACCGGCGCGACCGCCACCCCGGCCGTGCCGCACCAGGCCGGCCCCGCGACCGGCGGGCCGCACGCGGGGGCCTCCGGTGCGGCGCAGGACGCCTACCCCGGTCCCTGGACCCAGCCCACCGGCACCAACGCCGTGCCCCGGCAGCCCGGTCCCGACAACCGTCCCGCCCCCGGCGTCCCGCAGGCACCGGCGGGCGGCCCCCAGGGTGCGGCGGGCCCTCAGGGCGCGGCGACCGGCCCGACCGGCCCCGGCGCGCCAGGCTCTTGGAAGGTGATGACGCGCATACCCCACACTTACGCTTTTTGATCAAACA